>NZ_JAAEJV010000033.1 GCF_015356785.1 Candidatus Neptunochlamydia vexilliferae
GATCATGTAGGAGCAATGAATATTTTAGCCCGAGGACTATCGGGTCTTAGCCTGTGGAGTGAGTCTATAGATCTCACATTGAAGCAGGAACCAGCAGGGATTAGCGATAAGAGCCTGCTCCTAGGGTGTATTTAGACAACCTGGGAATCCTCTTCCTTTAGGGAGAGGAGGATGTCAAACCCTCATATCCGGCTTTATCTACCATTTTCTGACAGATAATTCCTTTTTAACGCCAGTAACGGGCTTTATCTCCATTTTTTAGCAAGATAATTCCTTTTTGGAGGCGATAATAGGCTTAATCTAAAATCGAAATCTGAAAGATTAATTTTCTTTAAAGATCTACAGGACATAAGGCGCTTGCAAAAAGCGCTTTATGCTTTAATATTTTCATATTCATCTTCATTTGTTACCAAAATGGAACAAAAACCTCTATTTTGAATCTCTTAAAACTGCTAATATCTAAACTTCTTTAACCATTAGCATTCAAAAAAAGTATGAAAAAGCAAATCATCGCTCTCTTTGTCCTTCTTACCCAGGTTACCATGCCTGTTTACTCCGATGATGAAACGCTTCACTTCTCCTTAGAGTCTCCCCAAACCGAAGAGCAAGGGATCACGATCAACTTTCAAGATGTCTCGATGCTCGAGTTTCTCCGTTTTGTAAGTACAATTTCTGAAAGAAACTTCCTTTACGACGAAGAGCTTTTAGACTTCAAGATCAGCTTGGTCACAGGCAAGGCCACCACTCCTGAAAACATTTTGCACATCATGCTCGAGCTCTTAAAGGAGCAGGGGATCAAAGCGGAAGAAAAAGGGGCCTATTACCTCGTTGAAAAGATGGATGAGTGGGAAATCGAAGAGCTGAAAAAGCTCAAGCGCTCGAAGTATCGAAAAGAAAATCGGAATATCCAGACGGTCAGCCATCAGGGTCCTGCTATCCTCCCGTTCCTCCAAAAGCAGGGTGACTTTTATGTTTACAAGCTCCAGTACCACGTGGGAACCGAGATCGTTTCAGCGATTAAAAATGTGGCAGGGGCGCTCAAGGCAAGCCCCAATACCTCTCCTGACCTCATGCAAGCGATTGGATCAATGCAGTGGGTTGAATCAACGAACTCTCTTCTCTATTCGGGAACAGCGGATGGGATCGAAGCGCTTACCGATCTTGTCAAAAGTCTCGATGTTCCGAAAAAGCAGGTTTTCATCGAGGTTCTTGTTATTGAAACCGATGTTCGCAAAGGGCTCGAGTTTGGCCTCGAGTGGGGCGGCGGGGGCCAATATAAGAATAAATTTGGGTATGGAATCGGCAACTTCCCGGCGAATCGGAAGCAGGCTCCTTTTGCACAGACCTTACAAGGGATCAACGCAACGAATACACCGACTGGAACAGGCCAGTTTCCGATTGGCCGGGGATTTGACCTAGGGGTGATCGGCGACATCATCCTCCACAAAGGGCAAAGCTATTTTTCTTTGGGAAGTCTTGTCTCAGCGCTAGAGGCCGATGGAGATAGCTCGATCATCCTCAACCAAAAGATCATCACCCAAGACAACAAACCCTCGCGAATTTTTGTCGGAGATAACATTGCCTTTACAGGGTCGGTCGTCGAAACGATCGGAGCCAGTCAACAAACCTCTTCCAATATCGAATACCGCGACGTGGGGGTTAAGCTCAACATCACCCCCCTCCTTGGAGATGGGGATGTCATTACAATGGATATTATTGAAGAGATTACGAATGTGATCCCCAATCAAGCTCAAAATGGTGGGATCGATACAACAAAAACCGATATGGCAACACAGGTCCATGTTCCCGACCAAAGCTTCCTTGTCCTTAGCGGAATGATCCGGAACACGAAACGGCAGCGCAAGTCCGGCATTCCCTGTTTGGGAGGTCTTCCTATTATCGGCGCCGCCTTTAGCAAAACCGAGGTCGATGATGAAAAGCGCAACGTGATTGTCTTTGTCCGTCCCCAAATCATCCGCTCTGACGCCACCTACCAAAATATCACCACCTATCAAGAAAACCAGTTTAGAGAAGAGTCAGTAAACCCTGCCCACTTCCAACAAGGAATTAACATGGTAGACCGAAAGAAGTTCAAGAACCGGGAATTTCCCAAAGCCAGCGCCCCAGATTTAATTCCCTCAAAGCAGCTTCCTATCCAAGAGATAGGAGCGATGCAGAGGGGGCTAAAGATGGGGATGCAGGCGCAGGAAAAAACCGATTCCTGAATTTTTTTCGGTCTAAAAAGAGGAACCCACCTATGGCACAAATCAGCCCCGTCAAACACCACCCGCAGCCGCCATCACAGCCACCTCAGATTCTTAATAACTCTTGGAAAGCTTTTGGCTTTTCGAAAGAGCACGAAAAGGTCTTTCTCCGTAATCTTTCCCACCACTTTTCCCAAATGATCTATCGCAATATGCGAAAAATGAAAGAGACGGCAAGAAAATTTCGTGAAGAAAATAGGTAAGACTCTATATCCTGATAGATATGAGACGCATCTTTCCTGTCCTTGTTGTTTTATTTCTTGGTTACCTCGGCTTTTCCCTGGCCCTTCCCCTCTTTCCTCCCCTCTTTCTTGATACTAAACACCTCTTCCTCCCGCCAGAAACCACCACAACCATGCGGCGGATCCTCCTCGGACTCCTCTTTGCGATGTATCCCTTCGGTCAGTTTATCGGAGCCCCCCTCCTCGGCAAACTTTCCGACAAGTATGGGCGCAAACCGGTCCTTCTGATCTCTTTAGTCCTTGTCATTCCCGCCTTTATCGGCTCAGCCCTTTCAGTCCTCTATGTGGCCCCTCTTTTCCTCTACCTCAGCCGCTTTTTAAGTGGCCTCTTAGAGGGAAATATCGTCATTGCCCAAGCCGCCATTGCCGATATCAATGAAGATCCTAAACAAAAGGCTAGACACTTTGGATGGCTTGTCTCGCTCAGTAGCACCGCCTTTTTCTTCGGCCCCCTTATCGGAGGAAAGCTCGCCGACTCGACCCTCGTCAGTTGGTTCCACTACGATACCCCCTTTTGGTGCGCAGCGATCCTAACGGGGATCGGCTTTTGCCTCGTCTTTGCTCTTTTCCGCGAAACCCATACGACCCCGGACCAGACCCTTAAGATCTCACCCAGAACTTGGGTGCAAAGCTTTACCGAAGGGTTTAAACTCAAAAAGCTTCGAGTCATTTTCTCAGCGAATCTCTTTGCCTTTATCGCGATGTTCTTTTTCTTTAACTTCTTTTCCCCTTATCTCGTGAACCGGTTTGGCTTTGGTTTTTCCCTCCTTGGTGAGGTGAATGCCTACCTCTCGGTCCCCTTCATCATCGCCCCTTTCTTCTTTGGCCTTTTCGCCAAGTGGTGGACCTCTCGCCAAGCGATGCGCCTCGGCGCTCTTTGCATCTGCATCAGCTACCTGATCTTCGTCATCCCTCCTTCCCCCTGGGCCCTTCTGATCACCCTCCTCCCCATTGGCTTTTTCCTCGCCATGGGGTTCGCCTTCCCAGCGCTCATGGTCTCCGATGCCGTGAGCAAGCGGTTCCAAGGAGAGGCCCTCGGGACCAACCAAGCCCTCCAGGTCTTCGCCGAAGGGTTCACCGCCCTCATCGGCGGCTTCATCTTTGCTTGGGGAAACACCTTCCCCATCTACTTCGGAGCTGGAGCAGCCGTCATCGCCGCTGCTATTCTGTTTGTGAAACCACCTGCAGCTGCTCCCGCTTCTTGAAAAAGAAGCAGGCGAGGAAGCAGAGGACAAAGGTCCACCCTGCCACCCAAAAGATGTCGTTAAGAGAGAGCATATAAGCTTGCTTCCATGCCATTGTATCGACAACGGCAAGCGCTTTTTCCCCAAAAATATTGAGATCGGCAAGGTCGGAAAAGAGCTGCTTGCTCACCGGGTTGTAAGCATTGATCGTGTCGACGAGGTTGCTGTGGTGGTGGGTCCCCCGCCGCTCCCACATGGTGGTAAAAAGGGACGTTCCCACTCCCCCCATAAAGATCCGGAAGAAGTGAAACATCCCCTGACCCATGGCAAGCTTGTCGGGAGGCATATGGGCAAAGCTCAGCGCAGTGAGAGGGGCGAGGTAGGTGCAAATGCCGATCCCAAGGAAGAGGCGGGAGGTAGCGATCACTTCAAAGGAGACTGCAGTGGTGAAGCGGCTAAAGTAAAAAACCGCTGCTGCATAGGCGAAGAAAGAGGACATGACGAGGTAGGCGAGGCGGACACGGCTCATCAGCTTGGCGACAAAGAGGACGGTGAGGAAAGGGATGATCCCCATGGTGGAGACGGCAAGACCGGCTAGGTAGGCGGTGTAGCCCATCGTCTCTTGGAGCCAAAGGGGAGACACGACGATAGTTCCAAAGAGGAGCATATAGGAGATGGCTGTGACGATCGTCCCCAAGGTAAAGTTCCGGTTTTTAAACATCGAAAGGTCGAAGATAGGGGTCTTGTGGGTCTTTTCCCAGATGAAGAGGAAGATAAAACCGATGGCTGAAGTGATCACAAGAGCGCGGACGGTATAAGAGCGCCACCAGTCGAGCTGTTGCCCTTGGTCGAGGACAATTTGAAGGGCGGAAACGGCAAAGGCCAGGAAGACAAGGCCATAGACATCGAGAGGGATTTTTTCAGAGGGGGTTTCCCGCTCTTTATAGAGGAATCGGATGATTAGAAAGCAGAAAATCCCCACGGGAATATTCACGTAAAAGATCCAGGGCCACGAGTAGTCATAGGTGAGCCAACCGCCAAGAATGGGGCCTGCGATCGGACCGACAACGACCACCATGTTCCAAAGGGCAAGACCGAGGTTTTTCTTTTCTTTGGGAAAAGAGAGGAGGAGGAGACTTTGCGAGAGAGGAATTAAGGGACCTGCCACTAGTCCTTGGATAAAGCGCATGGTGACGATCATCAAGATGCTCACCGAAAGGCCACAGAGCCATGAGAACAGGGTGAAGAGAAAGATAGATGTCATAATGACGCGGACCGAACCAAAACGGCGAGCCACCCACCCGGTTAAGGGAAGGCCAATCGCGTTCCCAACCGCAAACATCGTGATGACCCAGGTGCCATCATTGACGCTGACGGCGAGATCGCCGGCGATGTAAGGAATCGAAACGTTGGCAATGGAAGCGTCAAGGACCTGCATGAAGGTGCAGAGGGAAAGGGCAATCGCCCCTAAAAGAAGGCGGGCACCTTTTAGTGGCTCATCATACATGTGAGCCTATCCCAATAATCATTTGGTGATCTTTTTCACCTTTTCGGCAAAGTTTGAAACTTTTATTTATCGGCCTTGTCTTTTGGACAATGTCCTCAAATAAAACTTCCAATTGTGCAGGAAAATTCATAAAAATCTCACTCAACTTATTACCGGGATGGGCCCCCATTTTCCTGAATAATCTTCTGAATAATCCTTTTGGCTCCCTTTTCTTGCCGCTTATAGATCGCCGTTTTGTAAAGGGGCATCGTCCGAGGGATTTCAGCGAGACGCTCCCCCGAGGTGTCATGGATGTCGACGGTCACCTCCATCGACAGGCCGAGCCAGAGGGGAAATTTCTGAAGCTGCTGGGGATCGAGACTGACGCGGACCGGTACCCGCTGCACAATTTTGATCCAGTTCCCGGTGGCATTTTGGGGAGGAAGGGCAGAAAAAACACTTCCGGTGCCGGGGTTCATCCCGATCACTTTCCCATGGAAAATGACACTTACCCCATACATGTCGGCGGTGAGCTTCACACTTTGCCCAATCCGCATGTTGGCAAGCTTCGTCTCTTTAAAGTTGGCATCGACCCAAAGCTCATCGAGAGGGATCACCGCCATGAGAGGTTCAGCAAGGTTGACCCATTCGCCCAGTTGGACCTTCCGCTGCGCCACATAGCCGGTGACTGGCGCTAAGATGTTACACCGCTTGAGGTTCACATAGGACTCTTTCACTCGATCGGCTGCTCCCAATACAAGGGGGTGGGTGCTGACGGTGGTGTTTTGCACTTCAGCATAGGCGGCTTGAAGGGAATGGTAGGTCTCTCGGCGACTGGCTTGCGCTGCGACAAAATCAGCTTCGACATGCTCAAACTCTTCGCGCGATACTCCCCCCACATCGACGAGGTTGACCCGGTTTTCGTAATCTTTTTTTGCTTTGTAGAGGTCGGCATCTTTTTGCTCGAGCTCGGCCTCGAGCTCTTGAACCCGGATAAACATTTGGACAACGGAGCGGACGGTATCGGCTAGGTCATTTTTGCTTGCTTCGAAGGCGAGTTTTTGATCGGTCCGGTCGAGGCGGATGAGGACTTGTCCCTCTTCGACATAGTCGGTGTTGTCAACGTTGATGGCAGTCACAATCCCAGCCACTTGAGGGGTGATCTCGACCATGTTCCCCCCGACATAGGCATCGTCGGTATACTCCTCAAAACGGAGAACGAGGAGCCAATAGAGAAAAATCGCCACTCCGATGAGAAGAAAACTCATCGTTACATAAAAAAGAATCTTCCGCCCCTTAAGGTTCGCTTCCATAATATCCTCCGCCCAAAGATTGGACTAGTTGCACGGCGGCCAGGTGCCGCTTATTTTGGATCCCCACCTCTTTGATCCCCTGCTTCATCACCCCGATCTGCTTTTCTAAAACGGTTAAGTAGTCATCGACCCCATTTTCATACCTTTGATAAGTGAGATCGGAGACATTGATCACCCGATCGAGAACAGCTGATTGAAGGCGGACCTCTTCCGAGGCTCCTTCCAAAATCTTGACCCGGTCGACCACCTCTTTGGCTGCCTGAAGGATCAAAGAATTGTAGTTATGGACCGCGGCATCGTAGTTGGCATACTCTTGCCCCAGTTGCGCGCTCAGTCTTCCACCGGTGAAGAGAGGGAGGTTGATCGCGGGGTTGAGGGAGCCAGCAAAGCTATTGTGAGTAAAAAGATTGCTCCAAGAAAGGGTGGCAAACCCTGCAAAGGCAGAGAGGTTGATGTTCGGAAAAAAGGCCGCTTTAGCCGCATTGATGAGATGAGCAGCTGCTTCAACGGTCCAAATTTGGGCCATCAGGTCGGGACGGCGGGCGAGGAGATTGACCGGAATGTTGTCGGGAAGGGGAAAGGGGCGGTCAAAGGAAGCAGAGGGTTTTTCAATGGTCCGCGAGTCATCGGGGCTGAGTCCCATAAGCACTTTAATCTGCGTTGTGTTCACCTCCACTTCGACCTCATAGAGGGTGACAAACTCCTCCATCTCTAACAGGTCGGCTGCGGCTTGATCGACCCTCATCTGATCATCGAGACCGTTTGCCATCCGCATTTCGGTCAATTCTAGGTAGGTCTTTTGGGCTTCCACCATGTCGCAGCTCACCTGCAGATTGAGGAGGTTGGCGCTGTAGTTAAAATAGGCCTCGGCCAAGCTGGTGGTAATGATTAAGAGAGATTGGGCTGTTTCGGCAGCTTGGGCGCGCGCCTGCCCCATTGCAGCCCAATAGAGGTTCCGATTTTTCCCAAAAAGGTCGATCTCATACTCAAAATTGAGTCCTAAAGTAACCTCATTGACCACTGCTGGAACGCGTGATGGAGGGAAACGGTAGAGGTCATCTTTGCTCAGGTGCTGATAGTTATCGTCAAAGGTGGCGCTGAGCTGTGGGATTAAGCGAGAGCGCACTTTATTTGCCTCTTCTTGAGAAGACCTTAAACGGGAAACGGCCGCCATGAGGTTGGGGTTATTTTCGATCGCCTCATCCATGATCTGGTTGAGCTGGTCATCATCGAATAGCGTCCACCAGTTGTAGGCAGGCCACTGCCCTTCTTCAAAATCGGGAGTTGCTAAAGCAGAGTCGATCGTTTGAGAAACTTCTACAGTTTCTTTTACTTGTGGTTCGTGCTTTCTTTTTTTTAAAGCCGCACACCCTTGCAATAAAAAGAGAATTAATATTAACCACCTCATAATTTTTTAATAAGGGAGATGGCTTTTTTATAGAACATAAAATTCGCCTATGGTTTAATAAAGATATGTCTATAGAATTTCTGAAAAAAAACAAATCCCTTCTCAAAGCCTTTCAGTGCGGCATTGAGCGGGAAACATTGCGGGTGACATCGCAAGGAACTTTAAGTCAAAAACCTCATCCAAAAAGTCTCGGCGCTCCCCTGACCCACCGCTACATCAGTACCGACTTTGGTGAGCAGCAGCTCGAGTGGAACACGCCTCCTTGCAAAACCTTTCCCGCTGCGATCCGCTTTTTAGAAGAGGTGATGCACTTTTCACTCACCAAGGTAAAGGGCGAACTCTTTTGGCCTTTTTCAATGCCTTGCACTCTCGATGATATTACGATTGCAAACTATGGAACCTCCCATGAGGGACAAGAAGCGATGATTTACCGGGAAGGGCTTAAAGGGCGGTATGGAGAGCGCCTTCAAATGATCTCGGGGATCCACTTTAACTTCTCCTTCAATCGCCCCTTTTGGGAAAAGCTCCACCGGTTTGAAAAATCGCGCCTCCCTCTCCAAGCATTCATCGATGAAAAATATCTCGGGATCATCCGAAACTTTTTAAGGGAAGGGTGGCTGCTCACCTACCTATTTGGCGCTTCGCCCGATCCAAAAATGCCCTATGCGACCTCGATGCGGATGAGCGACGCCGGCTACTATAGCCGGGTTCAAAACCAGCTTGCTATCTCTTTTAATAGCTTGAAAGAGTACCTGGCCGACCTTAAAAAGACCATTTCAACACCAAAAAAAGAGTACCGGGATATCCCTCTTCAACTCAACGACCACATCTTACAAAATGAGCATGAACATTACTCTCGGATCCGCCCTAAAGCAGTTCCCCATAAAGGGGAAACCTCCCTTGAAGCGATCGAAAAGCGGGGGATCGAATATCTCGAGGTGCGGGCGATCGACCTCGATCCCTACCACGCATTAGGGGTGAGCCCCGAACATATCCACTTCCTCCATCATTTCCTCCTCTACTGCCTCTTTAAAAGTAGCCCCCCACTGACCAAAGAAATGCAGCGATGTCTGACCTGTAATCAAAACCTTGTTGCCAAAGAGGGAAGGAAGAAGGACCTGCTCCTTCAGTGCCCCCGCCCCACTTCGCTCAAAAAGTGGGGGCAACGGATCTTAAAAGGGATGGAGGCGATTCCCCTAAATACTCCCCTTGAGATCGAGAGGAAAAAGCTTGAAAAACCCGAGCTCACCCCCTCTGCTATTTTGCTCAAAGATATCGAAAAACATGGGTATCAGAAGGTAGGGCTCAAACTTGCTAAGCATCACAAAAAAAACCTTCTAGAAAAACCCCTCTCTTCCAAGCGACTTAGCGCATTAGAGGAAGAGGTTGAGCGCTCCCTCATTGAAAACCAGCGCCTTGAAACCGCTTCAAAAATCCTTGTTTCAGGCTATGAAGATCTCGAGCTTTCGACTCAGATTTTGATCGGCGCCGCCCTAAAGGAAAAGATCGAGGTCGAAGTGCTCGACCAGAAAGATCAACTCATCCGCCTGAAAAAGGGCAACCAAGTCGAGTATGTGAAGGAAGCGACTAAAACTTCGAAAGATAGCTATATCTCCGCCCACCTTCTTGAGAACAAGGAAGTGACCAAGCAGCTCTTAAGAGAAAAGGGGCTGAGTGTCCCCGACGGGAAAAGTTACACCCACATCGATGAAGCGCTGAATGACTATCCCCTTTATGAAAAGAAAAAGGTGGTGGTAAAGCCTAAATCGACCAACTTTGGGATTGGGATCTCCTTTGTTCCGGCAAGAGACCAGACCACTTTTGCCCATGCGGTTAAAGGGGCTTTCCAGTGCGATCGCTCCATTGTGGTAGAAACCTTTTGCCCTGGAGAAGAGTTCCGCTTCCTCGTGATTAGCGGAGAGGTGATCGGCGTTGCTAAGCGGGTCCCTGCCCATGTGATTGGCGATGGGAAGCAGACGATCAAAGCGCTCGTCCATGAAAAAAATAGTGATCCCTCCTACTACCGGGATCCGAAGACCTACCTCCATCTGGGACAGGCCGAGAAAAAGGTCCTAAAAGAGCAGCGCCTTTCCCCCGCCTCCATCCCTAAGAAAGGGCGGAAGGTTTTCTTACGTCATAACTCCAATGTCTCAACAGGGGGCGATGCGGTCGATGTGACCGTCCATCCGAGCTATTATAAAATTGCCCTTCAGGCAACCGAGGCCCTTGGAGCGAAGATCTGCGGCGTCGATATGATCCTTCCCCATCCGAAAAAGGCTTCGACCTATGCGATTATCGAACTCAACTATAACCCTGTCCTTTTCATCCATGCCTATCCCTACCGGGGCACCCCCCGCGATGTGGCAGGACCTCTTCTTAAACTACTCTTCTGAAAATGATGCGTAGCGGAAGTCGATCTCCTTTAAGGGAGAGACATAGACTCCTTTAAGGTTCTTATTTTTTAAATAGTATTGGCTATTAAAGCAGAGTGGAATGATGGGCATTTCTTCCATTAAAAGGGTTTCAGCTTGGCGGAGATACTCTTTTCTCTTTTTGGGATCAATTTCAGCATCAGATTTTTTTAGCAGCTCTTGATAATGGGGATGTTCCCATCGGCTCATATTGGATGCTAGGTGACGGCCGCGAAAGGTGTCCAACATATAGATGGGATCTTTTAGGAGGGAGTACCATCCCATTTCTCCCATTTCATAATTTCCCTTAGATACCCGATCGAGGTGGACAGGCCAATCGACTTGGTCGATCTCTACCTTTAACCCAAGCGCTACCCTGAGTTGATCTTGAATCACTTGACTGACGCGAGAGGTCAAAGGATTCGCCCGTTGACTGAGGACGATAGAAGGAAGCTCTTCTGTTTCCATTTCTTTTAAAGCTTCTTTAAGGTATTTCCTTGCCAGCATAATATTCCCATCCTCAAAGTGGGGCTTCTCTTGGACAGCAAGCTCTCCATTAAGAATCCCCATGGCAGGAGTTTCCCCTAACTTAAGAACATGGTCAATAATCTCTTTGCGGTTAATGGCATAGGCAACTGCTTTTCTGAAATTCTTATTATTAAAAGGAGGCTGCTCAGTATTTAAAAAATACCAAGACACTCCATAGGCCTCAACACAGTCAAGAGCCCCATCCTCTTGAAAATCTCCGATCACATCAATAGGAAGGGGGTTGAAAGGATGTCCAATCCAATCAAGCTCCCCTTTCTCGAAAAGAAAAATCTGTGTGTTGGGATCCTCAATGATCTGAACACTTATACCGGAAAGCCGTACATTAACCGCATCGAAATACAAGGGATTCCTTTCAAGAGATATCTCTACCCCTTTTTTCCATTTTTTCAACTTAAAGGGGCCATTACTGATAAAGTAAGGGTTTAAAGTACTCCCCCAGCCCGGGTGGTCGCAATCTATTTTTTTATGAACTGGAGAGTAGGTAGGGCAGGTACACAGGTAAAGAAAGTAGGGAGCAGGATGCTCAAGCTCAACCTCTAATGTTTTATCATCAATCGATTTAACCCCAACTTCATCGATAGAAGCTTCGTTTTTCAAGCAAGCCGCTACATTTTTAATCGCATAAAAGGTCGAAGCTCCGGTTTGGGCATACTTTGGGTCAACCGACTTTTTCCAGGCATACTCAAAATCATAAGCGGTGACAGGATCCCCGTTACTCCAAGAAGAATTCCTTAAGGTAAAGGTATAGGTCATCCGATCTTCTGAGACAGCAACCGACTCTGCCAAAGCGGGAACAACATTCCCATTAGAATCAAGGCGCATCAGCCCCTCATACAGCATATTAACAATGTTTTTCATACTTTTCTCATGAGAAAAGCGGGGTTCTAAAGAGCGCACAGGGGCAAGGATTGAAATATGAGCGAAACGCTCTTCCTTTTGTCTCTGCTTTTTTTGACAGGAAAAAAGGGTAAGGCTCACGATGGTTGCTAAAACTAAAGGATAAAAACGGCGCATCATAATCTACTCCTGAAAGAATGCATAACGGAAGTCTATCTCCTTAAGGGGGGAGACATAAACCCCTTGTAGCTTCGGATTTTTCAAATAGTGCTGCTTCATAAAGCAGAGAGGAATCACTGGTAGCTCTTCCATAAGAAAAGCTTCAGCCTCTCGAAGATATTCCTTCCGCTTTTCAGGATCAATCTCGTTGTCTGACAGCGTTAAAATCTCTTGATAGTGAGGATGTTCCCACCGGCTCATATTGGTTGCAACACTTTTGCTACGAAAGGTATCAAGCATATAAATGGGATCTTTAAGCCATGAGTGCCAAGGCATCTCTCCAAACTCATAATTCCCCTTTGAAACCCGGCTAAAATGGAGGGGCCAGTCAACTTGATCGATTTCAACTTTCAGTCCCAAAACGGCTCGAAGCTGTTCCTGAATTGCTTGATTTACCCTTGAAGTGAAAATACAGGACCGCTGACTTAAAACGATCTTAGGAATTTCATCCGCAGTCATCTCCATTTCTTCTAGAGCCTTTTCTAAATGCTCTTTTGCAAGCTTGACATTCCCATCTTCAAAATAGGGAGCTTCTTGCAGCGATAAAACTCCATTTAGAATTCCCATGGCTGGTCTTTCCCCTAGCTGAAAGATGTGACTGGCGATCTCGTCCCGATTGATCGCATAGGCCAATGCTTTTCGGAAGTTCTTATTATTAAAGAGAGGCTTTTCAGTATTTAAAAAGAACCAAAAAACCTCCGAAGAGTCGCTCAATTCAAGACGGTTATTTTCGTAGCAGTTGACAATGATATCGTTTGGAAGATTGTTGAAAGGCTGTCCGATCCAGTCGAGCTTTCCTTTTTCAAAAAGTAAAAACTGGGTAGTGGCATCCTCAACCACCTGAATCTCGACCCCTTCAATCTGCACCCCGTTAGCATCCCAGTAATTTGGATTCTTTTGTAAGCAAAGTTCAACACTCTTTTTCCAACCGGTGAGGCTAAAAGGACCGTTAGTCACCAAATGTTCACTCACACTATTGGACCAATTCGGATGCTTAAGATCAATCTCTTTATGAATGGGAGAATAGCTGGTACAGGTGCAAAGGTGGAGAAAATAAGGGGCAGGGTGCTCAAGCTCTACCTTAAGTGTTTTCTCGTCAAGGGCTTGAACTCCCACTTCTTCTACCCCTACTCTTTTCTCTAGACAAGCCGCAACATTTTTAATGGTATAAAAGGTAAAGGCTCCTGGTTGAGCATACTCAGGGGTTACCGATTTTTTCCAGGCATATTCGAAGTCATAGGCGGTCACAGGATCACCATTCGACCAAATAGAGTCTCTTAAATGAAAGGTATAGACCGTTTGATCTTCAGAAATGGTCACTGATTTAGCAATTGCTGGGATGACCTCTCCATTGGGCCCTAAACGCATTAACCCTTCATAGAGCATATTCATAATGTGTTTAGAGGGCTTTTCGGTCGAGATCCTGGGATCTAAAGAGCGCACAGGGGCAAGAATTGAAATATGTACCGTCTTATTTTTTCTCCCTTCTTTTTTTTGACATGCAAAAAAAATAGGGATCAAAAGTAGTAGTAAAGATAGTTTTCTCATCAGACTAATCCTCCTCTGAAAAGTAAGCATAGCGGAACTCAATCTCTCGCAAGGGTGAGACGTAGACTCCTTTTAAAGACTCATTACTTAAATAATGGAGGCGAGTGAAACATAGGGGGATCACCGGCATTTCCTCCATCAATAGCGCCTCTGCTTGACGGAGGTACTCCATCCTAGCAACAGGATCTCTTTCCCTATCGGCTTTTTTAAGAAGTGCTTGGTAATCGGGATGCTCCCATCGGCTCATATTAGTTGCTAAACTTCGATCTCGAAAGGTATCGAGCATATAGATCGGATCTTTGATCCAAGAAACCCAAGTAAGCGATCCAAACTCATAATTCCCTAGAGAAAGTCGCTTAAAGTGAACAGGAAAGTCAGACTGGTTGATTTCCACCTTAACTCCTAAAGCTTGTGAGATTTGCTGTTGAACAGCCTGATTGACCTGAGACATTGTATTGGAAGACTCTTGCGTTAAAGTAATGGGTGGCAGTTCGTCTTTAGTCAAGCCCATTTCTTCAAGAGCTTTTTGTAAAAAAGTTTGAGCTGTTTTAAGATTTGCATCTTTAAAGTAAGGGTTCTTCTTAGACATTAACCCCTTACAGATCCCTACCGCCGGGGTTTCCCCTAAAGCAAACACATAATCGGCTATTTTCTGTCGATCCATTGCATAAGCAAGCGCTTTGCGGAAGTTTTTATTTTTAAAGGGCGGTTTTTCAGTATTCAAAAAGTACCAAACAATCTGTTCTGCATCAATTGATTTTAAGATTTCTTTTCTATGACAGTCTTCAAGGATTTCGGAAGGAAGCCCATTAAAGGGATGCCCAACCCAATCAAATTTTCCCTTTTCAAAAAGGAAAAATTGGGTTGCTGCATCGGGAACAATCTGCACAGAAATGCCCCGAATTTTAACCGTATCGACATCCCAATAAAGAGGGTTTTTTTCTAAAAAAAGTTCCACCCCCCTTTGCAAGCTTTTTAAGATAAAGGGACCATTGCAGATCAGATTATTTTTCTCTCCCATCCATTCAAAACAATTCAAATCACTTTTCCTATGAACAGGTGAATAAGTGGTGCATGCGCAAAGGGATAAAAAGTAGGGCGTTGGATTTGAGAGTTCAACTCTAAGAGTCTTTTCATTAAGGGCTTTTACCCCCACATCATCGATCTTTTTTTCCCCTTTTAGGCAAGCCTTCGCATGTTTAATAACATAAAAGGTAAAGGCTCCTGCCTCTGCAGACATTGGGTCGATCGACTTCTTCCAGGCATACTCGAAATCATAGGCAGTCACAGGATCGCCATTGGACCAAATCGAGTCTCTTAAATAGAAGGTATAGACCGTTTGATCTTCAGAAATGGTAACCGATTCCGCTGCCCCCGGAAGGATTTCTCCATTTGGCCCTAAACGCATCAACCCTTCATAGAGCATATTAATGATATGTGCAGAGGGGTAGACATTAGAAATCCTTGGGTCAAAGGAACGGATGGGGCTCCCGATAGGAATCCGGACAATATTTCCTCTGTTTTTCTGGCTTTTATTTTTTGCACAGAAGAAAAGAAGGGGGAGGAGGAGCAAGATTAAAAGTACTTTTTTCATTTTCATACAAGAGGGGTAAGGGATAAAAAATTCATAAAAACCTCGCTATAAAATTACAGGACTGTTAAGTTTTATTCAAGTTTCTTATATACCACAAGCTGAAATCACGATGAGAGTAAAAGAGTCTAAGTCCTCTAATAGTCTGACAAAATATCCAATAGGAAGCTTTAAAGAGTTCCTTGCCCTCGCTATTCCTCTGATGCTCACCTCCTTTTCTGTCAGTTTCCTTGAGTTTTGCGACCGCTACTTTCTCTCTCTTTATTCTACAGAAGCTTGGAAGGCTTGCTCGGCTGCAATGGGACTCTGCTTTTTTTTTCAGGTCAGCTTTATGATGATTGCCTTTATCTCCCAAGGGTTTATTGGTCACTATAAAGGGTCTCGACAAGAAAAAATGATTGGGCCCTTCACCTGGCAAATGATCTATTTTTCAATCTGCTCGATCGTTATCACCTATCCTCTTAGCTTCTTAAGTCTTTGGTACTTAAAAGGAATCGATGGAGCAATCCTCTACTTTCGTTATCTCGCAGGAGCAAATTTTCTCTTTCCGCTAGGAGCGACTCTAGCTTCATTCTATCTAGGAAGAGGGCGAAATAAGATTATCTTTCTTGTCACCTTTGTGACCCATATGATCAATATTGTATTAGACTATTTATTGATCCTCGGCGTTCCTGGCATTATTGAACCTATGGGGATTCATGGAGCAGCAATTGCAACCATTACAGCACAAAGTGTTTACTGTCTGATTCTCTTTCTGTCGTTCCAAAAAAAGAAGTACATCCACCGCTACGGAACACATTTGAAAGCTTTTAATATGCCATTACTCTGGGAAGGATTAAAGGCAGGTTTCCCAAGAACCTTTGGCCGTAGCATGGTCATCGGGTCTTGGATTGTGGGCTCCTACTTTGTGATTCATCATGCAGAAGAAGGTCTTCTTATCCACACCTTTGGGGTAACTCTTTTCTTGGTCTTTTCATTTATGGCTGAAGGACTTGGAAGAGCTCTTTTGACAATCGCTTCTCATGCTTTAGGGGCAAAGTTAGATCATCAAATCTTTTTCAAAATTTTACGAACAGCCTTTGGTGTCTTGATCATCATTATGACTTTATTGGCCCTTCCCCTTATCTTTGCTCAGGACCTATTGATTCGCCTCTTTGTCAATTCGGCTATTTCTCCCAATGCTCTACAAGTTTTAGAAAAATGCTATTTCTTTATCTGGATTAGCTGCTTAGCAAGTGGTATTAATCGGATTGGGACGAGCTTGATTACAGCTTCAAGAGATACACTGTTTTATGCTTACTCGATTTCTTTTATGTGGATAACGCTTTGTATTCCAACCTACTTAGGAATTATCAAGCTTGGTTGGCCCCCTTATTTTTTCTTTCTTATCGATGCAGCAAATACGAGTCTATTTGGAATTCTTTTTATTCTCAGATTTTTAAGAAATCCATTGAGAAAAATTGGGACGTCTTTAATTCGTATTAATTACATTCAAGTATAACCCCGGAGTGCCACTTATTTCGCTGCGTGGGCAAATAGAATTAACATAGATACAAGCTGGGCTCCTTCGTCAAGGTGGTTCACCTTGACGAAGGGACACCAGCGAAGTAGATGCGTTAATTCTATTTGCCCACGCAGCGAAATAAGTGACACTCCAGGATATAAGAGCCCCAAGAACAGGGCTCTTATGCAAAACTTGAGTGATTCCTATGCAACATTTTGATTAAAGACATTTTCTAATTCTTCAGCCTGAATGCCCCCAAAATATATTGCAAAGGCTTTTAGGCATACAAAGAACAAATGATCTACACTATCAAAAGGTCCACTTGCACCTCCATTTAAGAGCTTTGCTTCACTCTTACATAAAACAATCCGCATATTCTTATGCTTAATTTGGAGGTCGGGCGCTACATAGGACAATACATAATGGTAACGATCGGACCCTGGAGAAAAAACAAAACTCAGAGGATCACTTTCTGAAAGTTCCCTAATGTTTTCACTTAAAGAGTTATTTCCTCTCCAAGCTGGATGGGCCTTAAGCTTTGCTTCAAAACCCAAAAGCTTTTCATCCTGAGAAGCTTCTTTTACTGTAAATATTGGCTTAATAGAGTTTTTCATACCTAATTACTCCCGGTAAAACAACACCTATTATAACGATTAAAGAAAAAAAAGCAAGAACTTTAGTGAGTTTTTTTTGTAAAATAGGCCTGAGAAAAGTCCAGGTTCCCATTTGAAGTGGTATTGCTGAGAATAAGCTCTGGAACTTTCATATACCAGTCAGATCCATAGCAAATTGGTAAAACAACAGCATCTTCAACAAGCATTTTTTCAGCCCGAAAAAGGTACTCTTTTCGCTTTTGAAGATCCAATGTTTGATCAGAAAAATCAAGAAGCTCTTGGAACTTTTTATTTTCCCATCCTGTAAAATTGACTTCTTCTCGTGCATACTTAAATGACTGTAAGGTATAGATAGGGTCATTTAACCACGATGCCCAGTAAATTCCTCCAAACTGATAGGCTCGATTGGTCATTTTTTTAAAGTGGCCTGACCAATTTGCAAATTCAATTTCACATTTAATCCCTAGTGTTGCTTCCCATTGGTTCTTAACTAAACCAAAGGTTACTCCCTCTGATGAAGGTGATGCTAAAGTAATAATTGGAAACTCTTCGAGCTTTATCCCAATTTCTTCCAAGGCTTCATCAAATAGTCTTTTTGCTTCTTGCCTGTTCTCCTGGATTAAAAACTCTTGATTTCTACATAACGTCAACTCATAAGGAAGCGGGGTATAAGCAGGTATTCTCTTACTAGTATACCCTTTAACAATAGCTTCTCGATCAATTGCCATTGAAAATGCTTTTCGAATTTTATGATGATTAAAGGGGAATTGAGTCACATTAAAACATCCCCAAAGCAATTTTAGAGTATGATAATGAGTGATGCGCTCAGTCGTCAATTCTTGTTGAAGATTTTTTTGCTGTGGACTAACTGCGGAACCAAAGCAATGAAGTTGCTTTTGATGAAACATCTCTACTGCAGACTTTGAGTCCACTCTAATCAATACGATTTCATCAATTTGAACTTGATCATGTTCGGGATAGAGCGAATTTTTCTTAAAATGATAAACACCTCCAGATGTAGGCTTCGCTTGCTGATAAGGCCCGTTACAAACAAACTGCTCATTTTTCTGAAAAGCCCAATTAGGATGTCTCATATCGACCTGATGATTTACAGGATAGTAGCTTGTGTTTGCAGTCAGCTCAATAAAGTAGGGAGCAGGGTTTTCAAGATCTACCACAAGGGTTTTATCATCCAACGCTTTCACCCCTACCTCTTCTATCGGGAGGTCTCCTTCTTTGGCAGCTTTTCCGTTTTTAATCGGATAAAAAACATAAGCAAAAGGGGTGGAGAAGTTGGGAGATAAGACTTTTTTCCATGCATACTCAAAATCATAAGCCACAACGGGAGAGCCATCTGACCAATAGGTATCTGCTAAATGAAAGGTGTAGGTCTTTTTATCATCTGAAATTGTATAAGTCTTAGCTGTCGCACACTCTGGCTTTCCATACTTATTGATCCGCATAAGCCCATTAAAAAGAAGTTTAATCAACACAGAGGATTCCTGATCCCCTCCAGTTCTTGGGTCTAAAGAGGTGATTTCTCCATAGGGAAGGCGAAGAGTCTGGAGTTTTTCCTGATCCTGTTGCCATTTTTCTAGGGTCTTAATAATCGTTCTTTCAAAAATTTGGTGCTTTTCTTGTGAAATTCCTTCAAATAAGCAACTCCAGTAGTGACTCCCCTCAAAACTTAAGGAAGAAGAGATCAAAGAGCGATCTTGAATCTGGGTTTGTGTAAGGGCTTCTTCTAAAAGGGTTCTAAGCTTAGGATCCTTCCCTCGAATAACCGTGACCGTTGTATCTTCATCATAAGCAAAATCAACAAGATGGGTTTTCTCACTGGGAAAAGGACTTTCGACCAATCGGATAAAAAGTTCGAAAAATAAGCTGAGAGCTTTAAGGGGCATTGTTGCTTGAGCTTCGATGGGGTTGAGGGAGTAGAAAAAATTCTCTAAAAGTTCCTGGTTCCGGTTGGATAGCTCTTTGTAAGTCCTCTTGAACAGGGAAAGAAGCTCTCCCTGTTTGATCATCATTCCCCCGTTATAGTCTCGAATAGGACCCAGATGGTTTTTTAAAAAAGAGGTAATCTCATTGCGAGCAAGATAGAGGTTTACGGAGAAATCCATGCGAAGAAATTTATGGAGCTTGTCTATTTGGAGGCGGAAGACATTGGCTTCAATGGGGTGTTGTTTATCGAGATAACTCACATTTTGTACGCGATCGGGAATGAATTTGACCTTAGGATCCTGATTCTTTAAAAGGGATTGAATCGATTGAGCCCCCTCTTTTTTTACCCTTAAAAGGACAATAGTAAAGGTAAGATCATCTTGTGAGTGTTGATCAAAAGAGACCATGATCTGAGGGAGATCATCGGGAGATTTGATTTCTCGAGAGAGCATTAAAATATTGCGCATCGTCTCTTCTTCATTCCTTACCATAAAGAGGGTTGGAACAAGACGTTGTACCCTTTTCTTGAGCTCTTCCTCAAGATTTTCTCCGAGAAGTTGCCTCTCCCCAAGAGTCATCGGCAATCCATCTTTTTTTTCAATCTCGACATATAAGTTTAAGATCAGACCATTTAGGCTCGTATTTCGATACGTTGATCCTGCCACGATTCGCACGTCTGGAACAAGTTTTTCAATAGCCCGAAGGACATGTTTATTATCGAAAAACTCATACTCATCAAAGAGATTGAGGGAGATAGCAAGCCCTAGAACCGGTTTTTTCCCAAAAGGAAAGCTCAAGTCTGTTTGCATAAAGCGGATCTTCATATGCCTTTTTTCAGGAAAAGCATTGATCTCACGGGTGAGCTGTTTTTGTGCTAAAAGGAATGTTAAAATGATCCGTCCAATATGAATATGAGACCTTTCCCTTCTGAACTCTTTTGAGGTATGGGCCTGTAGAAACGCCAATCTTTCAAAAAGAGTTTCATTGAGGTCTTCAGGATAACGCTTTAGGAGACGGATAAAACCCTCTCGAATCAGCCCCATTTTGCTATCTAGAGGCAAAGCTTTGGTCTCTAAAAGAGGTTTGGCATAGTCACCTTGCTTAACCGCTAAGATCATCTCTTTTTTAAGCTGTGGGAGATTTTTTTCTAAAATTCTCATTTCATTTCTGTTCCGAACTAAAACCTTTGCCTCGCCTATAAAGAACGTTTCTTTTAGGTAGTGTTCGAACTGGAACTCCAAGTGATCAAAAGAGAGAATTGTTGTCTCTTGATGAGGAAGAAGCCAGCGCTTAATCATTTCAGAGACAAAGGTCTCTGTCGGCATTGTGCTCAAATTTCTTATGAAAAAGAAAATAGAAATACAGTCTGGGGGTGAATCGAAGGGGCTCCAAGAGATCAATGGCAAAGACATGCTCAACCAATTCTTTAGAGAGTCCCGGTCATCAAAAGGAAGGGGATTCGGAAGGAGACCGATTAGAATCTCCCGCACCTTACTGACGTGAGCCTGAAGGTTTTTCGAACGACTGTAGAAGGGAAAAGAGGGGCGGATCGCTAAATCCTCCAACTTTTTGATCTTTTGAGCAGTTGGGTTTTTTATTTCCATGTAATCTATGATAATGGATTACACTTTTTTCTAAAACCCCTGATTACTAAATGTAAGCGCAAAATGATAATGTCACCTTTTACCAAAGTAGAAAAGTATCTATCCAAACCTATCCGAGCTTCCTTGAGGGTACCATACCCCTTAGGATATACATCTTCATACTTTACACTTCTCCATAAACGTTCAACAAAAACATTGTCTAAGTATCGCCCTTTTCCGTCCATGCTTATCCTAATTTTTTCTCTTTCCAACCGCTCTACAAAGCAGCAGCTTGTAAACTGAACTCCTTGGTCTGTATTAAAAATCCCGGGAGACCTTCTTTTTAAGCTCCTTTCCAAAGCTTCCATGCAAAAGTCTGTATCGAGCATGTTAGAAAGCTCCCATTCAATCACATACCTACTATACCAATCCATAATGGCAAATAAATACCCAAAGCCTTGGTCCATAGGAAGGTAGCTAATGTCTGCTGCCCATGCTTGGTCTGGGTAGTCAATTTTGAGCTCCTTCATTAAGTTCGGTTTAGGGTAGATTGCTTCTAGCCCCATTACTTGCATGGCACTTCTTACTTTCTTTTCTCCAACGAGAAACCCTTGATCTCTCATCTCTAAAGTCATTCTACGTCTACCGTAGAAAGGGGTTTTAAGATACTGCTCATCAATTGCTCTCATTAACTGCAAGTCCTCTTGGCTGGGCCCTCGAGGCTGATAGTACAAGCCTGAGCGCCACACGCTAAGTAGTTCACATTGTTTTCGTTGAGAAAAATACTTGTCACCAGAATCTAGGCCTTGTTCACCTTTTCGCATTGTGACAAGAAGCTGTCATAACAAGTTGTCTCTCAAAGAGAAGAGACCATCTCTACAGTGAGATGAATCTAGGGTTCTGAATAAAGTAGCGAACCCGACAATGAAGCAAAGGACGTAG
>NZ_JAAEJV010000034.1 GCF_015356785.1 Candidatus Neptunochlamydia vexilliferae
TAACAGCCGGGCTGCAAAAAAAAAGGTGGCCTTTGAGATGCTTGAGCTGTGTGATGGGAAACTATCACGCACAGTTCTTAGAGGAGGAAACCAGGGCAATCTGGTTTCCTTACTCTTTCACTTTTTCCTGAACAACAAACCCCTTATTTTTTTAAGTCTGCATACTTAGTTGGATGAAAGATGCGTCGGGGGCTTGCCCCCGACGTATCTTTCTTACATATACCACCGATAAATGTGCGAACTTTTTACCTGTAAAGGTGAACAAGGCCTATATTTTTCTCAGTATTTGGGTATACAGGCTCTGCCCTTAAAATTTAGGGCTAAGGAATTCAGAGGAGGTTTTACCCTCTGCCATCAGGCGAAAGCTCCCTAACTTTTTCTCCAGACTCCGACAGAAGGTCCCCTTTCCATTCAGATACGTTCCGTGCTTCAGAAGAAAAGTTAGCCCCTATAATCGCTATTTCTTTTCCTTTATGGGTATAAGGGACAAAATAGTCTTTTTGGTAGATTTGCTGTAAAGCTTTATCCGCAGAGCCATCAAGTTTAAGCTCTAGAATGTAAGTTGTTTTAGGCATCTCTAGGACAACGTCTATTCGCCCTGTATTGACTGCCCGTTCCGATAGCGGATCAAATCCCATACCATGCAGCATAGATAGGAGCATCGCTTGGTAAGTGCACTCTTTGGCGCCTGCAAACACTTGGTAGGCAAAGCTGGAAAGCCCTACTTTTATATGATCAAAGAGAATGCCCACATCATGTTTTTCTAGCGCTTTTACAAACTTCTCCGAAGACTGCACATCTACACTATTTGTAAAATGCTTAACAAGAGAGTTCATGAAAGCCGTTCGTACTTCTTCGTTAGGAAGCCCTAAATGGTAACGTTTTGAGATAGAGTTGTAATCCTTAATGGTAAAATATCCGGCTTGATATATCAAAGCTTTTAAGTCGATGTCTTCTATAGAGCTGATATCCATCAGCTCATCACCCCGTGCTGTTGTTCTATCAAGAGAGATCATTGATTGGGGATGGCTTTTGAGTTGGTTCACCAAAAATAACGGTGTACCAGTGCTATACCAATAGCCTGCTGGCTCTTTTTTACTCATAAAATTGAGCGTAGAAAAGGGGTTATAAACACAAACATCACTCTTCGAGAACCGATAACCATTATACCAGCTTCGAACCTCATCGATGACCTTTTCTTCTGATACTAAATTCCCCTGTTCACTCTTCTCTTGAGCAATTATTTTGATATAATCTTGAAAAGTTGCCCTGAGCTCTTCTTCGGTGTATCCCATGATTCCTGCATACTTGGGATCCATTGTGATATCATTTAAATTATTAAGAGTAGAGAAAAGGGAAACTCGAGAGAATTTACTGATACCTGTTATAAATGTGAATTTTAAGTATTTGTCTAAGCTTTTAATTGTTCCAAAAAAATCTCTTAAAAGATCTCTATTCTGTTTCGCGATTTCAACAGATTGCAAATTATTAATAATTGGCCGGTCATATTCATCTATTAGAACAACAACCCGATTTTTTTCAGCAAGCTTTATTACGAGCCTTTTTAGTTGAGACTGGCTAGATGCGCCGGTAACAGATACACCATAAGCTGTAGCAATATCTTCAAGGGCTTCCTTTAACCCTGTTTCTAGCTGCTCGGGAGATGTACTTAGAATTTGAGCAAAATCAAAGTATAGAACGGGATATTCTTGCCAGTCATAGTCGCTATTGTAGATCTGACATTCTTTAAACAGCTCCCTATTCCCTTTAAAAATTTCTTCCAATGTATTAAGAAATAAAGATTTTCCGAACCTTCTCGGGCGGGATATAAAGTAATGCTTTCCTACTTCTATTAACTCTTTGGCAAACAGTGTTTTATCAATGTAAACTTGATCTTCTTCAAGGATTTCACGGATACTTTGAATCCCAATTGGCAACTTTTTCATTTGACTAAAGCTCTGAATTTCTGGTATTTGCCTTTATTTTAAGCAATCACTGCGAACTCTGCAACTGTAAAATTTTATCTTCCAAAAACTGTCGTGTAATGGGGAAACTAAAATTAGAGTATCGTTTTTATTTCTCTTTTATGTTATGTTTTCAATTACCCCTCTGGAGCGTGGGCCAGTTGGGTATTTGAGGCGAGGAAATAGGCTATGATAACCATCTATGATAAGGGAGAGCACGACGAAGAGTTCATTGAAATCCCTGAGCCTAAACAGGGATGCTGGATTCATGTCGAAGAAGCGACCACCAATGACATCAACCAGATCAGTAAGCTGATCGACCTCGATTATACCGACATGTATGACGCTCTTGATCGGTACGAAATCCCCCGTGTTGAAAGAGAAGACAAAAATGTCCTTATCTTCACCCGCCACCCCATCGATCCCGAAGCAGGGCTCTACACCACCACCTTCACCATCATCCTGACCAAAGATTACTTCATCACCATCTGCCCCCAAAAAAGTCAGATCATTAGCAACCTCATCTCCCAAAAGCCCAAGTTTAGCCCCTCCCAAAAGTCAAAGTTTCTGATCTACATCCTTCTCAAGATCACCCAAGAGTATACTCTTCAGATTAAAAAGATCCGAACCAACGTCCTCAAACAAGAAAAAAAGACCTCCCTTGTCGATAGCAAGGACATTACCAACCTGACAAGCTACGAAGAGGTTTTGAACCAGTACCTTTCCTCCCTTGTTCCGATGCGGGGAGTGCTCGAGTCGATCACCTCAGGTCGCTACACCATCCTCTACGAAAAGGACCAAGACCTTCTCGAAGATCTCCTCCACGCCAGCATCCAGTCCGAAGACCTCTGCTCGATCAATCTGCGGAGTATCCGCAGCCTACGCGACTCTTACCAGATTATCTTTACCAACCAGCTAAACAAAACGATCAAGCTCCTCACCGCGCTGACCATCATCTTGAGCATCCCCACGATGGTCGCCTCCCTCTACGGGATGAACGTCGGCCTCCCCATTGCCGAGATGAAACACGCCTTTTCGATCATCATGATCTTCATCGTGATTTTATCGATTTTCTCTTTGATTATTTTCCAACGGAAAAAGTGGCTATAGAGGTTTATTTCTTATAAAGCTCTGCCCATTTTCCAGCGTAGAGCTCATCAACAAGTGCTAAATGGTCTTGACTTGCTGCTACTAGTTTTTTAAGAGACTGCCAACAGCGAATACAGCGGATACGATCTTTGTACGTTTCATACTTCTTTGGAAGATCTCCATACTCTTTATGCTTTTCAACACGCTTTGCAAAGGTATCCTCTGTATTTATATGGGTATTTACGTCGATTTTTGCCCGCTTTTCAAGACGTGTTAATACATTAGACACCCCTCGATTTTTTAGATCATCTTTGTTCCCCATCCAGTCTTTATTAAAGTCGATACAAGCCCTTTCATAACCTGCAAAAACTTTCTCTAGCTCTTTGATCTTCTCGTCTAGTTCCTTAACAAGATGCTCTGCCGCTTCCTTTATTTTTTGTTGTTCGAGTGCTATTTTAAGCTCCTTATCTTGCTTCTTTCTTTCGGCTTCCCTTTTAGACTCTTCAATAGCTTTCTTTTCTGGATCCTCATGCTGAAGTTGTTGCGCAATTAAACTATCATGAGCAGTGTCTGGTAAGTTAGTCACCCTCACAAAACCTTTGGCCCAATTAGAATTAAAGCAAGCTGCAAAAGATAAGAAGAACGAAAGGGCAAAACAGATGGTGGTATTAAGAGCGCTTTTTCCCTCCTCAAAAAGGTGTTTGCGCGCCTCTTCTTCACCATAAATGGGGAATTTGCCGAGAGTTCCTAGAAGGGTCGATGCGCTATAATAAAAAATATTCCCCGCATTCATCAAAGTTGCAAGAAAAAAATTAACAGCAACGATTCCCTCCCCTTTATTAGCATTGACGTAGACTTGCTCGGTTCCCAATGCTTCCTCAGGGATCTGAAAAGGATACTGTCCAATATTAAGTGTTACAGTCTGCATAAAATTCCTTATGATTTTCAACCCGGATTGCTACCTAATATCAAATGAAGGGATTTTCAATTTTTTTTCAGGTTTATGGGGGCAAAATGACTACATACTTTGATAAAGTAGGGGTCATTTTATCCCTCTGAACCTGGAGAAAAAGAAAAATTCAAGCAGTTGACAGTAGGTAGCACTCCGGGGTTCAGAGAAATCATAGAAGAAATGGGAGTTTTAGGCCAGCTAAATCAGCAGAATAGCGGGATTTTCAAGGAATTTCTGGACGGTGCGGATGAATTTGGCTCCATCGGCCCCATCAACGACCCGATGATCGCTCGATAGAGAGATCATCATCCGCTTGCCGGGGACCACCTCTCCCCCTTTGACGACGGGGCAGTCGCGGATCCCCCCAACGGCAAGGATCGAGACCTGTGGCGGATTGATCACCGCTTGGAAATCGTGGATCCCAAACATCCCGAGATTGGAGATGGTAAAGGAGCCTCCACGGTATTGGTGAGGTTGGATCTTTCCCTCTTTGGCAAGGGTAGCCAGCTGCTTCACTTCAGCGGAGATCTGCCCCATGTTTTTATAGTCGGCATGACGGATAATCGGAGTGATCAGCCCTTCATCGATGCTCACCGCCACAGCGATATCGATCGTTTGGAAGCGGATGATCTTTTCCCCTGCAGCGTCGAAGCCGCTGTTTACAACGGGGTGTTCTTTCAGAGACAGGGCAACGGCTCGCATCACAAAATCGTTAAAGGTGACCTTGATGCCCGAGGCTTTGAGCTGCTCACGGAGGTTGATCATCTCCTCCACATCGATATCTTGTTGGATGTAGAAATGGGGAATAAAGGTTTTCGAAGCTTGGAGTTTGTCCCCAATCGCTTTCCGCATGGGAGTGATCGCCTCTTCGACATAACTTCCTGGCTTTTCGCTGGGCATTTTGGTTTGTCCAAAAGTGGCTGGAGCGTCGGGCTGACCGAGATCGAGATCGCGACTCATCACCCGCCCATCGGGACCACTTCCCTTCACCGAGGTGAGGTCAATCCCCTTTTCCTTGGCCAGTTTTTTCGCTAAGGGAGAGGCAGCAAGGCGCTCCCGCATTTCGGTTTCAAAGGCAAAGGTGTAATCTTCTAGAGGAGGTTCGATCGGAAAGGCTGCGGCTGCTAGCGTCACTCCACTTCCCTTTTGAGGAGAAGAAGGGGTTGCAGCAGCGGTTTCTCTCTCTTCTTGAGGAACCTCTTTTTCTTCTTTGATCCCTTCGGGGGTATACCCTTCAAGACTTTCATCTTGGGTTTCGGTAAAAATTGCAACCGCTTCGTTAACGCGGGCATCACTTCCCTCTTCGATGAGGATTTTTCTGAGGTACCCCCCATCGAGGGCATTGTGCTCCACCGTTGCCTTGTCGGTCGCCACTTCAAGGAGAAGCTCTCCATCTTTGACAAGATCGCCCTCTTTTTTGTGCCACTTGACAATGGTTCCCCCCTCCATTGTTGGTGAAAGTTTTGGCATGGTCAGGGTAAATGGCATCGGTATCAGCTCCTATAAATGCAAGGTTTGTTCAATCCCTGGTGACTCACTATGGGTAATTGAAGGGGTTTTCGATTTTTTTCTAGGCTTTGGTGGTTAAAAATTCCACATACTTGGGTAAAGTAGGGGGATTTTGAACCATCCAAGCCTAGGGAAAAAGAAAAATTCAAGCAATTATCCATAGGGAGTCACCAGGGATTCTATAGCCGCGCGAATTCGCTCGGGGTTCGGTTGCGACTCCCTCTCCAGTTCCTTGTTATAGGGAAGAGGGGTCTCCATCTGGCACACCCTTTTTAAGGGGGCATCTAAAAAGTCAAAGCACTGCTCTTGAATCTGGAACCCAATCTCGGCAGAAATTCCTGCAAAGAGGTGTCCCTCTTCGACAAGGACTGCAAAGTGAGTTTTTCGAACAGAAGCAGCAATCGTTCCCATGTCGAGAGGCTTGATCGTTCGGAGGTCAATCAGCTCGATTTGGATCCCCTTCTTTGCGAATTCATCGACCACCTTTTTGCAGTGGTGGAGCATCCGGCTATAAGAGATCAAGGTGAGGTGTTTTCCTTCTCGAAGAATCTTTGCTTTTCCAATCGGAACGAGATACTCCTCGGTCGGAATCTCCATCTTCATCCCATAGTCGAGCTCGTTTTCGAGATAGATCACCGGATTGTTATTGCGGATCGCAGACTTTAAAAGTCCTTTTGCGTCGTAAGGGTTACTCGGCGCCACAATAACAAAGCCAGGAAGGTTCCCATAAAGGGCTTCAACGCAGTGAGAGTGTTGACAGGAGACCTGGGCAGCCGCTCCATTGGGCCCGCGGAAAACAATGGGAACGTTAAACCGATTCCCCGACATGTAATACATCTTACATGCATTCGAAACGAGTTGGTCGAACGCAACAAAGGAGAAGTTAAAGCTCATAAATTCGACGATCGGGCGGAGCCCCGTCATCGCAGCGCCAATGCTTAAGCCTACAAAGCCATTTTCTGCAATGGGAGTGTCGATAATCCGCTCGGGTCCCCACTTATCGAGAAGTCCTTTCGAGACTTTGTAAGCGCCATTGTACTCGGCCACCTCTTCTCCCATGAGGTAAACCTTCTCATCTCGCTCCATCTCTTCATCGATCGCTTGCCGAATCGCTTCTCTTAATTCTATTTCTTGAGTCATGATGAACCTATCTCCTGCTCAAGCGGTTATTGTATTTCTTGGATTTTCGAGCAGATTTTTTTCCTGCATTTAAAGTACATTGTCCAACAGACAAGGACTTTAAATGAAGGGAAAAAAGATGCCGGAAAGACTGGAATAAAAGAACTGATTGAGCGGAAGATAGGTTCATTTCGAAAACACATCCTCTTCTAGGGTCATTAGGTCGGGACCTTCACTTTCCTCTGCAAACTTCATCGCTGCAATGACCCGCTCCTTTTGCTCTTTTTCGATCGCTTCAAGTTCCTCATCGGACATTTTCAACGCCTCTTTGAAGATATGGATCGGATCGCGCTCTTTGGCCTTTGCGAGCTCCTCTTTCGAGCGGTACAGTCCTGGGTCTGAGATCGAGTGGCCCCGGAACCGCTCGGTGACCGCCTCAACCA
This sequence comes from Candidatus Neptunochlamydia vexilliferae, assembly GCF_015356785.1. NCBI lineage: Bacteria > Pseudomonadati > Chlamydiota > Chlamydiia > Parachlamydiales > Simkaniaceae > Candidatus Neptunichlamydia > Candidatus Neptunichlamydia vexilliferae. The sequence continues at coordinate 7,077 of NZ_JAAEJV010000034.1, forward strand.
AGACGGGGCGCCCCGTCTGCAAGGTCTCTTCATAAATATGTTTAAAGCCGCCATAGCAGCTGAGGACATTCATCCCATCCAAGGTATAGGATTTGATTCCATAGGCGGGGGCAAAGTGCTCCGCAATGGGCTGAACACAAAGGGCGCGATGGGCCGCCGTTCCCATCCCCCACTGGTTATTTTCAATGACATAGACGCAAGGAAGGTCCCATAAAGAGGCGAGGTTGAGCGATTCATGAACCGCCCCCTGAACAAAGGCTCCCTCTCCTAAAAAGCAGACAGCGACACCCTTTTGTTTTTGGTACTTAAGGGAAAACGCAGCCCCTGTTGCAATCGGAAGGTGTCCTCCTACAATCCCAAAACCGCCAAGCATCCGGTCGGCATAGAGGTGCATCGACCCTCCCCGTCCCATCGCATTGCCCGTCTTTTTTCCATAGAGCTCTGCCATCATCTCATCGGGAGTGGCTCCCATCAAATAAGCTAGGGCGTGACACCGGTAGGTGGTGATCCACCAGTTGTTTTCTTTCCCCATCGCTTCAGTTGCAGCGGTTTGAATCGCCTCTTGACCCATATAGGCATGGAAGAATCCCCCCACCTTACCCTGTTGGTAGGCAGACTCGGCCCGCATCTCGAATTGACGGATGAGGACCATTTCTTTAAGCATTTCGCTCAGTTTCTTTTGGCCAAGCGCTTTTGCAACTTCATCGAGATTCGACTCAAAGAATTTATAATGAACCTTTTGCGCTGATTTTTTTGCCATAAATCTATGCCCCTTCTTGCTTTTCACCGTAGCTCATCGATCCTCCGAAGTCAATAAGGCATTGACTGCATCATTGGCATGCCACTTTGAGGGACAACATTCGGGCCGTTGGTCACAGGGGTTGCCCGCAGATCATCGTCTGGATGAGAAGTAAATTGGTAACAGCTGCTTACAATAGCCGCCAACGTCAGAAGTAGTAAAGCAATTCTCATATCTTATCCTTGTTTCGTAAGGTTCCATCTTACCACAAAAAAGGGATTTTGACAATTTTTAATCGCTTACGTTAACATAATTCTATGTCAAAACGACCCATCTATTACGATACAGAGACGACAGGGGTGCGGCCCGACAAGGACCGGATCATTGAGATTGCCGCCTATGACCCTGTTCAAGAGCGCACTTTTGAGAGTTTGATCAACCCCGGGTGCCCGATTCCTCCTGAGGCAAGCGCCATCCATAACATTACCGATGAGATGGTTAAAGATGCCCCCACCCCCGCTGAAGCGTTCAAAGAGTTTGCTGCTTTTTGCTCCGAAGAGGTGGTTCTCATCGCCCACAATAACGATGCCTTCGATAAACCCTTTCTCGAGCATGAGTTTCGCCGCAATGAGGTAACCCTCCCCTCTTGCCCTTACATCGACTCACTCAAATTTTCCCGGAAGTACCGTCCCGACCTCCCCCGCCACTCTCTCCAACATCTGCGGGAGTACCATGGGATCTCCGCCAACAATGCTCACCGGGCCCTTGATGATGTGATCATTCTCCACCAGGTCTTTTCCCTGATGATCGATGACCTAGCTATGGAGACGATCCTCGAGCTCATGAGTGAAAAGCAGGTTCTCCGCCACATGCCCTTTGGCAAGCACCGCGGGACTCCCCTAAAGGACATGCCCCCTGGCTATGTCCGGTGGCTCCACGAAAATGGCGCCCTCGATAAGCCCGACAATGCCGAGCTTAAAGAGGCCTTCCAGTCGTTGGGGATGCTCCCAAATTAAGTTTTACCTTGCTTTTCGACCAAAAATGTCCTATTTTTGGGTTGTCAAACGACCAAAAAGGAACCAATTTACCCCTGCCAAATAGCCATGTTCAAGAGAATCATAGACTTACACCTTAGGAATTGGAAGAACGATCCTTACCGCAAACCTCTTCTCCTTAGAGGAGCAAGGCAGGTGGGGAAAACCTACGCTGTTCGACAGCTAGGTCAAGAGTTTAAAAATTTTGTTGAAGTCAATTTCGAACAGCTTGAACAAGCAGCTGCCATTTTTGAAAAAGATCTCATTCCAGAAAAACTCATTATCGCTCTTTCTGTTCTTATAAATGCTCCTATTGTTCCTGGAGAAACTCTTCTCTTTTTAGATGAGGTCCAGCAAGCTCCCCGATCGATTTTAGCCCTCCGTTACTTTTATGAGCAGATGCCGGAGCTTCACGTCATTGCAGCTGGATCTCTTTTAGAGTTTGCGATAGAAAAGGTGGGCGTTCCTGTGGGCCGTGTCTCGATGCTCTACATGTATCCCCTATCACTTATGGAGTACCTTGTTGCAACAGGCGATACTTTACTTGCAAAGGCAATCTTTAATCATTCGGCTGGAGTTCCTATGGAGGAACCGATCCACTCAAAAGCATTAGAAAAACTCGGCGAATACCTTTCCATTGGGGGGATGCCTGAAACAGTCCTTCGCTGGACCCAAACAAAAGACCCAAATGCTTCTTTAAAAGTTCTGCAGCAAATTTCAGAAGCTTATAAGCAAGACTTTAAAAAGTATGCTAAAAAATCACAGATCAAGTATCTCGAGCTTCTCTTTCGCCAACCCCCTCATCTGATTGGAAGAGAGTTTTCCTATAGAGAAATCCATGGTGAATACCGAAAGCGAGAACTTGCCCCTGCCCTTGAACTTTTACAGCGGGCAAATATTATCCATATGATTTACCACACATCAGGACAGGGAATCCCTATCGGAGCTGATGTAAACTTTGACTCATTTAAAATTATCTACCTTGACATTGCTCTTTGCCAATCAATCCTAGGATCTGATGTTTCTATCTGGTTTTTGAATCCTTTAGAAGGTTTTAAAAATCGTGGAGAGATTGCAGAGGCTTTTATTGGCCAAGAGCTCCTCTGTTATTCTAACCCAAACAGCTCAGCAAGGCTCCATTTCTGGAAACGACAGCAAAAAAGTAGCAATGCTGAAATCGACTACCTTGTCCAAAAAGGAGATCAGATTCTCCCTATCGAGGTAAAAAGTGGCCATGGGAATACCTTAAGGAGCCTCAGCCTTTTCTTAGAAACCCATCCTAAATCTCGTACAGGCATCCGTTTTTCATCCCTAGACTACTCGATGCTTGATGATCTTGACTCCCGTCCTCTTTATGCTGCCGTTTCTCTTGCTCATGAGAGCCAGAAAGAAGCTATTGAAAGCCTTTTTTCTTCTTGATTCAGCGCCACATATTGCTTCATAATGGGGATAGGAGGAAAGCGTCATGACGATCAAAGGTGTAAAGCTATCAAGCTTAAAGAAAAAGGGAAGCCAGTACTACTATCGAGGACGGTATTGGACTCTCAACAAACCGGTTAAGTCTACAGCTAAGGGTAAAAAAATGATGGTCTTAGCGACCAAAATGGTTGATGGAGAAAGGCGGGTCCGCCTGATCCACTTCGGCGCCCTAGGCTATGGTCATAACTACAGCCGAAAAGCCAAAGACAATTACCTTAGACGCAGTGCTGGTATCCGGAACAAGAAGGGAGAGCTTGTCAAAGATGATCCCTGGAGCGCTAACTACTGGTCACGCAAAATCTTATGGCCTGCCCATAAGAAACCAACAGGGCCAAAAACTACACGGAAAGCGGCTTAGGCTTTGAGCGAAAATGGGTTTCCCATAGGAGGCGGAAGGGAGCGCAGCTTTCAAGGAGCTCTTCCTTGGTCCCTTCGGCGATCTTTTCTCCCCCTTCGAGGTAGACAATCCGGTCTGCATACTCGATGGTTGAGAGGCGGTGGGCAATCAGGATCTGCGTCACTTCGCCGTGGAGCTCTTTGATCGCGAGCTTGATCTTCTCTTCACTCACGGCATCAAGCGATGAGGTGGCCTCATCGAGGATCAGGATCGGCGCATGCTTCACAAGGGCGCGGGCAATGGCAAGGCGCTGTTGCTGCCCTCCAGAAAAGTTCTTTCCCGTTTCAGCAAGCATCGTGTCGTAGGTCTCGGGGAGGAGCTTGATAAACTCATGGGCATGGGCCTTTTTCGCTGCCTCAACAATCTCCTCTTTTGAAAAGGGCTTTCCATAGGAGATATTCGCCCCGATCGTATCGTAGAAGAGGAAGGGCTTTTGGGGAACAAAGGCGATCTGCTCTCGCACCGATTTTTGGGTGTAATCGTGCAAGGGCTTCCCATCGATGCGGATCTCCCCTTTTTGGATGTCATAAAGGCGGGGGATGAGCTGAACAATGGTTGATTTCCCTGCCCCTGTTGCTCCAACAAGAGCAACCGTCTCTCCCTTATTCACCGTGAAGCTCAGGTCTTTTAAGATCCACTCATCGCCATAGCGGAACCAGACCCGATCAAACTCGAGCGCTTTTTCAAAGCCCCCCAACGGCTTGGCATCAGGACGATCGATAATTTCAGGCTTGAGGTTAAGCACCTCATACATCCGTTCAGCAGCCACAACCCCTTTTTGAATATTGGAGTTTTCCTCAGCAAACTTTTTGACCGGCTCGTAGAAAAGATGAAGGAGCCCCACAAAAACAACAAGCTCAGAAATGCGCATCTCGAGAACATGAAGTCCCATGATGATGACAGTTGCTAAACAAGCGGTGGTGATCGTATGTAAGACGGGGCGAGTTAAGAGATCATACTTGGCGGTCTTACTCTCAAGCCGCGCCATCTGCTCATTTTGCTCCCGATATTTTTTGAAAGAGAAGGTTTCCATCGCAAAGACCTTCACCGTCTGGATCCCTGCTAAAAAATCGATAAGAACCGAGGTGAACCGCTCTTGGTTTTTCTGGAGCTGGCGGGTAATTCGCTTCACCTTTCGCGTCACAAAAACAACGGGCAAAACGATCAGCGGAAGGCCTAAAAAGATCACCATCGAGAGCTGCCACGACATCCAAAAGCAAGCCGCCAGCGTCGAAACAATGGTAAAGGGAGCCTGAATGTAGTTAATCAAAAAGGAGTTGATCGATGAAGCGATCTGGTTGGCATCTCCCGAGACCCGCGACGAGAGGGTTCCAATGTTATACTTTTGGAAAAAGCTCATCGGCTGGTGCTGCAGATGATCAAAATATTGCTGCCTTAGGTCCCGGCTGATCCGGATCGATAAAATCTGTGTCGTATACCGGCTAAAAAAGAGGAAAAAAGCTTTGACAAGGGCGACCAAGCAGAGGAGGGCAATAAAAGGCTTGACATTATGCTCGAAGCGGAAGTGGCGCTTGATCCGGTACATGACCCGTTTGAGAGGGTTAGCTCCCCTTTTCTTGATCATGAAGCTCCGCGCATCATCCTTGGTGATGACCTCTTCACTGCCGATCTTCTTCCACTTCTCCTCGATATCTTCCTTCGTCACATAGTCCTGCTGCTCTCCCTTTTCGTTCTTTGAAGCAAATAGGGAGAAGAAATCGGTCCCCGCATCAGTAATGACCCCAATGGTGAACATCTCCACCTGACTGGTAATGGTGAGCCCAATCAAGGCCCCAAAGGTGACGATGAATAGGGTCAGGTGGCGATGAACGCGAAGCGCTGCTTTAAGAAGTAGTTTCATAGAGGCTGATTATACCTCTAATGGCTCACTAATGTCAATCTAGCTAGCTTTTTCGACCGTCACCGCACCAAGCTTACGGAACTTTTGGTACCGCTTCTCGATCAGCTCGTCGGTCGGAACTTTGGCAAGCTTTTTGGCCTCTTTGAGGATAAACTTCTTGACTCCGTCGTAGACCGTTTGGGGGTTGTGGTGGGCGCCCCCTTGTGGCTCATCGATGATGGTGTCGATCACCCCAAATTCGAGGAGGTGCTCGGCTTGCATCTTAAGTGCTTCGGCCGCTTCTTCGTTTTTGGCTGCGTCGCGCCAAAGGATTGAGGCGCACCCCTCGGGAGAGATCACCGAGTAGTAGGCATGCTCGAGCATTCCCATCACGTCGCACACTCCCATACCAAGGGCTCCACCGGAGCATCCTTCGCCAATAAGGACGGAGATGATGGGGGTTTTGAGGTTGGCCATTTCGAGAAGGTTGGTTGCAATGGCAGATCCTTGTCCCCGCTCTTCTGCGGTCAGACCGGGATAAGCGCCAGGAGTATCGAGGAAAGAGAGGACGGGAAGGTTAAATTTTTCGGCAAGCTTCATCACACGGAGAGCTTTGCGGTACCCTTCGGGATGGGGCATTCCAAAGTTGCGGTAGAGGCGACTTTCAGTGTCACACCCTTTTTCCTGGGCGATAATGACAAACTTTTTTCCACCGATAATCCCAAGACCGGCAACGATGGCCTGGTCATCGCGGAAAAGACGGTCGCCAAAGATCTCGGTAAAGCTTTCACAGAGGTTTTTGATGTAGTCAATAGAGCGGGGGCGAGCGGGATGGCGGCAGATTGCAACCCTTTCCCATGGGGAGAGTTTGGAATAGACCTGTTGTTTGAGCTGCTCAAGCTTTTTCTCTAGCTTGAGAAGCTCTTCATCGGTCCAGATTCCATTGACCTTGTTCTGCTCTTTGAGCTGGGCAATAGCTTTTTCATGATCGATAATTTGCTTTTCATGATCTAACATAATATTACTCTTCTTTTCCTGGGATGTTTGCTTCATGGAAGTCGGTGACCACTTCAACCAATGTGGGCTTCGTGATGACAATGGCATAGAGCTCTTCGATATCTCCTTGCGCTAAACGGATGCACCCATCACTTTCGTAGCTTCCAATCGTTGAAAGATCTTCTTCATAGGTTTCGGTTTCTAGGTCATAGACCCATGGTGCTCCATGAAATCCATACCCACGGGGGTTGCCCCCCTCCCCATCAAACTCTTCTGTAAGGGGGATCCACCGGGTTCCAAAAACGCGGACCATTTCGATCTCATCGTCTTGGAAATAGCCCATATTTCCAGGACGATAAATGGCAACCTTATCGCCAAGCGAAAATTTTCCCTTCGGCGTTAAAAGTCCCGAATAAGAGTCTTCATCAAAACGGCCTAACCCCACTTTGTAGGTTTTGAGAAGGGTCCGCTCGTTTGTCTCTCCATCAATCGCATAAAACCACATCTTGCACCGGGAAAGATCGACAACAAGGTAAAAACTGAGCTCTTTTTTTAAGATGTTAAAGGTGTCGCCTGATGTGACTCTCTGCGTATAGTAATCTTTTTTTCCGTTGAGACTTCGGGCGATAAAATGACGCGAAGTGGAAAAGTGTGCAGCGTAGTCGGTCACCCATGCCGGACGCCCTTTTAACCAAGGGACTCGAGCGCGGTAACGGACGGTCTCCACAAGGGGAAGCTTGTGCCGCCCTGTGGTGAAAAGCCGCCAGACCTGGTCCTCTTCTCGGTCGGCCACCTCATCTTGAACTGGACGGAGGTATTGGTGCCCCTTTTCTTCAGGGGTAGCTTCTTCAATAGCCACCTCGATCGGCTTTGTAGCAACTTCTAATGCAACGCTTCCTTCCTTCTTCTTAAAAAGAGCTAAGCCTCCAATCACCGCAAAAAGGGTGAGGGCGCCGATTGAAATAACTTTTGGAATTGACAAATCTTTTTCTCCTTCGCGTCTAGTCTATAAAGTTTTTTGGGAAATTAGCACGACCTTTTCACTATTCTTTGATCTCCAAAAATCTCCCATTGTCTTATGGACAATGTTATCGATTTTAGGATATCAAATTCTAGCAAAAATTTAGGCGTAATTTCTTCAAAAAACTTTATAGACTAAACGCTAGCACAAATTATCTAGAATTTTGAATTCTTTTGCAAGAGGTTAAAATTTTACTTTACCGTCCATGCGTAAGGCTTCATTTTCTCCCCTAGAGGAAAGGCAATTAAAAATTCTGCTGACCAAAAATGGGCCTTTCCGGCAAGGGGAATCACCTCCATTTCTCCTTCAAAATGGGGCACTAAAGTCACCTCTTCCCCTTCACGGGTAAATAAAACAGTACCATTTTTTCCTCGGTACCGCTCAAGCGCCTTAGGCGCTAGGTGACACTCTTCACCGACATGGGCCCCATCAGCTGAGATGAAAAAGGCAAAGTAGAGCCTCTTTTCATGACTGTGGCGGATGGTCAGCTCAAAGTTCTCTTCCTCTCCTTTCATTTCAAAAAAGAGCCATTGTCTAGAGAGTGTCTGGGTCCATCCTTTAAGCTTTGAGGATTCCAGAGTAAGATCTTTAAATCCTTCTGCACTCCCATTTGAAGGACGAAAAATTCCATAGTGGTCCGAGTCAGCAAGGGGGGCGTCATGGGGACCAAAAGAGACGATATGGATCCCCTTTTTATGGAGCGATCCTAAACCTGTATTAAAACCGGAGGCTGTAGCGGCAAAACTCATCTCTCCATGGTGGTAACGGAGGAAACCAAGGCTTCGGTCAAGATTTGGAGACAATAGCTCTAACTTTGCATCTGGCAGAGAGACCTCTTTATCGATCAGCTTTTGAAACTGGGCGGCAAAAAGGGAGATAAAGGGGCTTGCTTGGTAATCTTCGTGGAGAGGATGGGGCGCTGCTTTGCAGTAGGAAATGATCGAAAAAAGGAGAGTGAAGACAGCGGAAAGCTCGGTGGGTTTGTACTCTTTTTCTTTGATCCACATCCCTTGAAAGAGTTTTCCTTCATGGTCGCACAGGGAAAGGCAAAAAGCAGCAATTTTTAACCCTGCCTGGAGAAGTTCTTCATCTCCTTGGGACCACCCGAGATAGAGGTAGACAAGGGCAATATGGCCATTTTCTAAAGGCTCTGGGATTTGTTTTTCTAAGGCGTGAGACCCTGTTTCTTGAAGGATGGCTCCCTTTTCAAGTTGTCGAATGTCAAGGGGCTCAAACTCCCCTTTTAAAAGGTAATTGGCGAGGGCTAGATAGGCCTCTTGAAGGGAGGCGGTTCTCCATAACCCTTGCGTGCGCGCTTGTTTGATCTGAGCGCTCAGCTCATCACTTTTTTCCCCTTGAAAGAGCTTGATTAAGATGTCCTGAATAAAAAAGGTCTCACCACTTTCTTCTTGCACATGCTCAAAAGAAGTCATGAGACCTGTCATCATCTTCCGCCCAAACTACTTTATTATAAAGCAGCTCCCTGCGCTTCTTCAGTCTCTATCAGGTTTTTCATCTTTTTTCCAGGAGTGAATTTCACTGCCCGTCTTTCTGGGATGATAATAGGGACTGAAGCATTTTTTGGGTTTCTTCCAATTTTTTGTTTTCTTTTTACAACTTCAAAAACTCCGAAGTCACGAAATTCTAATCGATCTCCATCAGAGAGATACTCTGTCATACAGTCTAAGAACGACTGTACAACAAGGCGTACCTCATTGGGATGTAGACCACGGCGTCTAGAAATCTCACTGATGAGTTTCTTTTTTGTTATCGTTGCCATATCACCCTGCTCCTTATAAAATTTAACAAAAGAGGTTAATTTCCTCTTCTCATGTCTTACTCTTTTCTTTCAACGAAAATATGAGAAAGAGTTTTGCTTAGTGCTAATCTTCATTCTCTTATCTTGTTGATTTTCAAGCAAGTTATTTCGTAAGATTTATGAGAATTTTCTTCTTTTTTCCAGAACCTAAAAGAAGATACTTGGCGCCGATAACATGTTTTGATTCGATTAAAAAAGTGGGGTCTTCTACTTTTTCGTTGTTGAGATAGGCCCCTCCATTTTTAATGAGGCGGACCGCTTCCCCTTTACTTGTGACCAGAGCTGCTTTTGCCGCAACATCGGCATATTTTTGATCGACAATCTCATCTGTTTTCATGGTGACGCTTGGCATATCGCGGGCAATTTCTTTTAAACTGTCGGGGTCAAGGGTTGCTTTGGAGCCAGGAGCTGCTGCTTCGGTGACCTTAAGGGCAATCGCGACTCCTTCTTCTCCATGAACAAAGCGGGTCACCTCTTCGGCAAGCTTTTTTTGTGCTTCATTGGGAGTGAAGTTTCCCGATGCAATCGCTTGGGCATACCGATCGATCTCTTCACTTTCCATAAAGGTGAGCATCCGCATGAGTTGGATCACATCGGCATCAGCAACACGGACAAGGTATTGATAGAATTGGTAAGGAGAGGTCCTTTCGGGATCGAGCCAGATCGCTCCCTCTTCACTTTTTCCAAATTTTGCTCCATCGCTCCGCATTAAAAGGGGAAAGGTCATTCCAAAAATGGGGGGACCGTCGAGTTTTCGGTTAAGCTCGATTCCAGCTGTAATGTTTCCCCACTGGTCGCTTCCTCCCATCTGGAGGTAGACCTCTTCGGCGCGAGCTAAGTGATAAAAATCATACCCCTGAAGGATCTGATAGCTAAACTCTGTAAAGCTCATCCCCTCTTCCGATTCGATCCGGCTCCGCACACTTTCTTTTCCAAGCATTGGACCAATCCGAAAGTGTTTCCCCACATCGCGTAAAAAATCAATCAATCCAAAGTTGCCTAACCACTCTCCGTTATTAAGGAGAACAGGGCAGTCTAAAAGACGCTCGAGTTGTTTCCCGATGGCTGCGATATTTTTTTCAAGCGTCTCTGAGGTGAGAAGGGGGCGCTCGGTTGATTTTCCTGAAGGGTCACCGATTTTCCCCGTTCCCCCACCTAAAAGGGCGACAGGGGTGTGACCAAACTTTTGGAGCCACGCCAGCGCTACGATCCCCACCAGGTTGCCCAAGTGCAAACTATCTGCTGTCGGATCAAAGCCAATGTAGCCTTTAAGAGGACTTTCGGCCCGTTTCTTGAGCTCATCACTCGTTATATTGTCGATGAAGCCCCGTTTTTCTAAAAAATCAATGAGATTACCCATGGGAACCAGTCTACCCTAGAAAAAGATTTAGCTCAAGGCTTCTTAAGAGCATCCATAAGGGAAGAGACTTTTTGGCTGATTGATGCCGCATTTTGGTTCTCGTCAAAAAGGGAGATCGACTTCTTTTTGAGAGCGGTACGGGTGGCCGCGTGTCGGGCGATCCACCTTTGGATCTCTGAAGATTTTCGTTTAAGGGCCTGAGGGGTGATCCCTTGATCCATCTCTTCTAGACGACGACGGAGCTTTTCCCTTGTCTTTCTTACTTTAACACTTTCTTCTGCAACTTTTCCTACCATAGCTCTAAGCTTAACAAATAAAAGTCTTGCCGTCAATAAAATAATTCCACAAAATCAAGAACATGGAAGATGTGATGAAACGGGCAGCCGGAATCCGAGCGGCAGAATTTATTGAAAATGGGATGCTTGTCGGGCTAGGAACAGGCTCGACCGTCTTTTATTTTATTGAGCGGCTCATCGAGCGGGTGAAGAAAGGGCTTGATATTCAGGTGGTTTCTAGCTCTCTTGCATCGGAAAAGCTGGCTCGGGAGGGAGGGATTCCCATTGCTGATGTCAATGAGATCACTTCGATACACATCACTGTTGATGGGGCCGATGAGATCGACCCTGAAAAAAGGATGATCAAAGGGGGTGGGGGCGCTCTTCTTAGGGAAAAGATCCTCGCCAACACAAGTCGGGAGATGGTGGTGATCGTCGATGAGACCAAGGTGGTCGAAAAGCTAGGAAAACATCCCCTTCCGGTTGAGATTCTCCCTTTTGGGCAAGAGGCAACGGTCGATAAAATCAAAAAATCGGGTTTCCAAGGCACACTTCGTGAGCATAATAAGGATGGCCCCTATGTGACCGATAATGGGAATTTGATCTATGACATTCATTTTGAAACCCTTCGTGATGATCCTGAAAGGGACCATGAAAGGCTCATCCACATCCCAGGTGTCTTAGAGACAGGGTTTTTCTTCAACCTTGCCGGCCGCGTCCTTGTTGGAAAAAGTAACGGAGAAGTTGATCACTGGAGCTAGCTGCGCTATAATGAAAGAAAGCAAGGGGGAGGGAGCATGGACTTTGAACTTATTCCGGTGCAGTTCAATAAGATCCTACAATCACAAAACTATACGGTCTTCATTTTGGGGACTGAAGAAAAGCAGTTCGCAATCTATACCTCCCCTCACGTCGGCCAAAACCTTCAAATACATCTTGCCGGCCAGATGAAACCCCGCCCCTACACCTATGATCTGATCAACGCTCTTTTTAGTGGGCTCAATATCAACCTATTGCAGGTGGTGATCACCGATGTTCAGGATACCCTCTACTTTGCCCGCCTCTTCGTTGAGCAAGAGACCGATGGAGTTCGGAATATTTTGGAGATCGATGCCCGCCCGAGCGACTGTTTGACCCTTGCCCTTGAAAATGAGATCCCTATCTACTGTACGAAAGAGGTTTTTGAAAAGACGGTCTCTATCGAGGAGTGATCAATCTCTTCAACATCCCAGGGAACATGATGAGATGAACGGGATAAAAGGCATACCAATAGAGGCGGCCAAAAACTCCTTGGGGACGGAAGATCGCTGTTTGGGTGAGCCGGTGCCCTTTCTCTATTTTTTCAATCTTAAAGTCGAGCCACGCCTCCCCTGGAAGCTTCATCTCTGCAAGGAGGGTGAGCCTCCTTTTTTCGGGATTGACATGGAGGACCCGCCAAAAATCAATCACATCACCTGCTTTTAGATCGGCCTGACTCCGCCGCCCTTTGCGCATCCCCACTCCTCCAACAGCCCGGTCAAAAAGGCCGCGGATCCGCCATGCCCAATTCATAAAGCACCACCCTTTTCGGTCTCCCATCTGCTGGACCCTTTTAAAAACCTCATCGGGGTCACCGGTAAAATCGATGGTCGCCCCCATCGACAAACATCCAAATTTTGGAATTTCAAAGTCCTCTGGAGGGGCGATCCCAGACGAAGACCAACTATCTTTCCAAGTAGACTCGACTTGATCGGCTGCAATTTTATCGAGCGCCAGGGTGACCGCCTCTTGATAGTTGAGACATTTTTGGGGAATGATCTTTTGGATCCGGTCATCGGAGCAGATGGCATTGTTTTTGACACTGTCGATCAAACTGCGTGCTAAGTAATAGTTCGTCGAAGTGATGAGAAGGAGCCAATAGGAGGAAAGGTGGGGACTAAAAAAGGGAACCGGGATCATCAGGCGGTGGAGCTTGCGCATTTTGGCATACCCCTCGAGCATCTCTTTATAGGTTAAAACATCGGAGCCTCCTACATCAAGGGTTTGCCCCATGCACCCAGCATGATCGATGACTTTCACAAGGTAGGCTAGAATATCCCGAACCGCAATCGGTTGACACAGGGAATAGACCCACTTAGGAGTCACCATAATGGGAAGCTTTTCAACAAGGTCGCGGATAATCTCAAAGGAAGCACTTCCCGAGCCAATAATAATCCCGCTGCGGAGCGAGGTTAGTGGGGGCTTGGCTCCTTTTAAAATCGTTTCGACTTCTAAACGGGAACGGAGATGTTTTGAAAGGTGAATGGCAGTGATCAACCCTGTCAGGTAAATCACCTGCTTGCAGCTGGTGGTATTGATATAGGAGACAAAATTTTCTGCAGCCCGTTTATCAAGAACTTCAAAGTCTTCATACTTATGCGCCATTGAGTGGACAAGGTAGTAAGCAACATCGATCTCTTTGGGAAGAGCTTCCAGACTTTCTTTTTTCAGGAGGTCTCCTTGGATCGCTTGTGCCTTGGATGGACGGATACTTTCAGGTCTCCGCGCCACTGCAATGACCTCATGCCCTTCTTCTAAGAGGAGTGGGATGAGTCGCGTTCCAATATAGCCATTAGCTCCAACAACTAACACACGTTTCATGGCCTTACTCTACAGGGCTAACGCATTAAAACAAAAGAAATTTACTCTTACCCTGCCTAGAAATTGAGGCAATATATAGGGGGTAAGCAGAAACTAGTGCTCTGTCAACCCTAAAATTGAGGATAGATTGGTTGAGATTTTTTCGGCTGACAAAGTGTGGAGATCGAATCTAAACTTTTATAAGTTTGTGAGATCGAACATGAAACCAGCCGGGAAAAGAGGCCTTATTCACCTTTTCGCATTTTCGCATTGTGACAAGAAGCTGTCACAACAAGTTGTCTCTCAAAGAGAAGAGACCATCTCTACAGTGAGATGAATCTAGGGTTCTGAATAAAGTAGC
>NZ_JAAEJV010000035.1 GCF_015356785.1 Candidatus Neptunochlamydia vexilliferae
AACCCTAGATTCATCTCACTGTAGAGATGGTCTCTTCTCTTTGAGAGACAACTTGTTGTGACAGCTTCTTGTCACAATGCGAAAAGGTGAACAAGGCCTTCTTAGCCATAGTCCCCCCCCCCTCCTCCCATGTTTCTTACTTTTTATCTAACAGGGAAGATATTAGAAGTCAAATTCCGTGAATGGGATTGATTCTTCCTTTTAGCGCTTTAGAAATGAGGCGAGATTTTTTGAGTCGGAATGAAGGGCAACTCTTTTAAGAGTTGTTCGAGTGACGACTCAGAAAAGGTTGCTTATTTCTATAAGATGATAAAAGGAAGAAAAGATCATATTTGCGGAATAAATAAAAAAGGCACTACTTTCGTAGTGCCTTTTTCCGAGCGTCTTTTAACCGTAGGTGGTTAGAAGTCGAAGCGGAACTGCAGGTTTAGACCGTGCATATTGAAGTCGTGGAAGTTAAGAGCTCCGTTGGTGTCGAAAACTCCCCAGTTGATCCATGACTGCTCTGCCCATCCAGCTTGGATAGCAAAGTGGTAGTTATCATCAGAGAACCACATCTCCCATCGGAGGCCGATTTCTGATTCGAAGACATACTTCACAGCGTAGTGAGTGTCTTGGTCACGATGATAGTTTGTTGTGCTATCACCACCAGTTGGCGTTGTTGTACCTTTAGCTTCGATAGTGGTGTAGTTAGCCCAGAGATTTGAAAATGCAACGTTTCCATAAATGCTCCAGCTTTTAGCCATGTAGTAGGCTAGGTTTAATCCACCACGGAAACCAAGAGCCCAAACATCAAAGTCATTACGAGCTTTGAAAGTGCTTGTAACAGCATTGTTAACTACCGTGTTAAGTTTTGTAGTGTGCTCTTGGTCTTGCCAGGTTCCTTTGAACCCGATGAAAGGTCTCATAGTAAGGAATTGGCTAAGATAGAAGTTTCTTCCAAGTTCTAGGTCTATAGAGTTAAAGCTATAATCGAAGTTTCCTGAAGCACTCTGACCTGATGCGTTAGAGTCTTGTGAGAAACCTAGGTTGCTGCTGCTTTGACTGCTGGTGTTTGACCCATGCAACCAAGTGTACTGAGAACAGATGTCCCAGCCATCGTGGCTAAGGTTGAGTCCTAGACCAACCTTAAAACCAGGGTCCCACTCATCAGCGTAGTCAAGACTTTTTCCTTTAGTTCCCGAGATACCGCTATATACGGTAGGGGTGCCTTCTTGGACAGCTTTCCACCAGATAAAGTTTGCTCTGATGAATACATCAGCACCATGGGCGACACGAGGGCCGGCGTTTGGTGTAATTTCTCTAAAAGTTCCACGCTGGTAAATTCCTTGACCAGCTTTTGGACTTGTTGAGTGCATGCTTTGGCTGTTAGAGCTCGAGCCACCGTAGTTACCTTGAGCAAAAACAGGAGTTACCAAACTCAAGCACAAAGCCCCAATTAGAGGCCACAGTTTTCTGAGTTTCATTTCCATTCTCAAAATTCTCCCTGTTACAGAAATGATAAAATATCAATCGTTAATGTTTTTTCTTTTAACCGAAGTTGTGACAATAGCGCAAGAAAAAAATTCGAACGCTACTTTTTCCTGCTCACACCTATCGGAAAAGGATGTTTTGCAATTTAAACTACCATCAAACTCTAATTGGGAATTCTTTTGCAAGAAAAAAATTGCAGGGAATTTTTTTTTACCTACAGAAACTGAAAAAGCCCCACACTTTAAGAAGATAAAGTATGGGGCTTTCTAGCCGAGAGGCGCAAGAGAACTTCCCGCTTGCGCCACTCGATTTTAGGTTATTAGAAAATCGATTTAGAGGATTACTTTAGAACCCATAACCGATTTTAAATCCAAGGCTACTTGCCCAAGTCCAGTCACCCTCATTAAGGGAAAGGGTTCCGGGAACATAGTAAACCTGTGCAAAGAGTTTATTTCCTTCTGCAAGAGAGTAATCCTTTCCAAAAAATAGAGCGGGATCAAATCTCCAGAATGACTTGGTTTCTTTAGTCCATACGACGCTAAATGGAACATCGAGTCCAACAAACCACTGGCTTGAAGCATTAGGTTTTGGGAAAAAATGGATATTTGCTGCAACTTTAGAGTAGAAGCAATCATTAATAAATCCATTGATTGCTAAGCTTGCGCCAAGACCAAGTTGATCTTTTTGGTAACGGTATCCCACTTCGGGTGCTTGAAAAGGGGAAAAGTTAAAGTCATAGCCGATATGAAAATAGCTATTTTCAACAGGAGCGGCTTGCTCACTCTGAGTGTTAGCAAAAGATTCTGTTTGGGGGTTTGCCCATGCTAAAGAGCTTGTAGCTACAAGCAGTGTTAAAATCGAGACTAGTTTCTTCATAAATACCTCATTTGGGTTTTAGGTTAAGAGTATAAGGGGTGAATGACGATTCTCAGGCTTCTCAAAAACAGAGTTTATTGAAATAAAGCCGACCAAAAGGAACATCCAATAGGTCTTATTAGTTCGTCAATAACTTAAACCCTAAATTTTTACATGAGGGATGATTTACTGTCAAACCTTACTTAAGGTTTTTTCTCAGAATTTTTCAATTAGACGGTTAAAAACAGGAATTCAGTTTGGGAAACTGCAATGACATCAACCTAAAAATCGAAACGCAATTTCATTGTGAACCCTTGCAAAATTAAATCGCCATGATCGGATTCTGCAAAGTAGGTCTTAAGAAGATTGTTGTGATTGATCCATAACTGCTCTTCCCAGCCTCCTTGTATGAGGAAGTGGTAACGGTCATCAAAAAACCACCATTCTGCGCGGAGTCCAAGACCAAATTCTATAACGCCTTTAATGGTGTGGAAGTCATCTTCGGAGTTTAGAACGGTAATATTGGTATTGAGAGGGGAATTTCCTCCTCCGGGGTTGTTTGAGTCGTTGCGCGTATCTTTTCTATCCACTTGAAACTGGCTCCAGAGACCAGAAATAGCGAAATTTCCATAGAGGCTTAAGATAGAGGTGAGTTGCCACCCTGTATCGAGTCCGGTTCTGAGTCCTATGCCCCAAAAGTCTTGATCATTTTTCATTCTTAAATTCGAATCGATCGTTCCTTCTAAGGTGTAGCGAACGCGGTAATCTTGATCGATCCAACTTCCTTTAAACCCAACAAAGGGTCTTAGGGTGAGAAAATTGCTGATGAAGTAATTACGGCCTAAGCTTAAGTGGGCGGTATGAAAGTGGATATCCCAGTCGGCGCGTGCTTCTCTAATTTCGCTATTTGAAAGGAGGCTGACCAAATTAGAGACATTCCAAGGAGAGAGGATGTCACTTCCACTGACTGCTTTTTTGTGATCGGCGCTTGAGTAGAGCCAGGTGTATTCAGCAGTGACGTCCCAACCGTCATGGGGAAGGTTCAATCCGGCACCGACCTTAAACCCGGGGGCCCAGTTCCAGTCGAGGTGTTTGACCGATCCTCTTGGAGTGCTTGAAACACCGTCTCCCGATCCTGTAATGGCATACGCGAGGCCATCCATCCGTGGGGTCCAGTAGATAAAGTCTGTATTGAGGAACACATCGATTCCGTGGTCAACGCGAGGGCCGGCGTTGGGGGTGATGGTTCCTTTGACATCGGATATTTTTCCAGCAACAGCAAACACATTTGCACACGCAATAATAAGGGGAAGTAGATATTTCATAGTGATCCTTGGTTTTTCCCGACCATAGAAATTTAGCTGAAAAAGATCAAGGGGATGGTTTGTTGAGTAAAAAGTTTAGCTGTTAAGCCGGCAAACAACTCCAGTAAGCCATATATAGACATGTCGGGGGCGAGCCCCCCGCCACCCCCGTTGAGCTTCAAGCGAACAGTCAAATCGAACCTTCAGTCGGGGGCCCGGGTGCCTACCCTGTGCAGGCCCCTCCTTCATGCCGATTTTACAGGTTCGCCTTGAAGCCGCGGACTGCTCCGGGCAGTCCTTTATCCCGGGCGAGCCCCGGTATAGAGTCATTTGTGATTTAGAGGGAGAGCGAGGCAAAGCCAGACTTACTTGAGCGATGAAGCCCATAGCCAAAGGCGCTATGGGTGAGGAGGAAAGTGGGTCTGGGGCAGCCGCAGCCGCCATATAAGTCACAAATGACTCTATACCGGGGCTAAGGCGCGCATGTAGTTGATGACTTTGTTAAGAAGCTCAATCCAGTCATAGGACTGCTTGGCAAACTGCTTGAGAATAAAGAACCAGCCTGCCCAAAGAACACCCAAACCAAGAAGAGACTTGATCGACATCCCTAGGAAGGCAATCTGCACTTGGGGAGCCAGCCGGTTGGCAATTCCGAGAAACATCTCGGCCATGAGAATTCCGACAAGGGCGGGCCCTGCAAGCTGGATCGCGATGGTCACAACCTGATTGACCAGGTCGAAAGAGATTTTCCAGAAGGGACTCTTCACGCTGAAAAAGAGAGGATTGATAAAACCTGCTGGGGGGACAATTTCATAGGACTTCATCACGGCATCAAAGAAAAGGAAGGGGCCCCCGATCTGAAAGAAGAGGACGATAAGGATCGAGTTGTAGAGGATGCCGATAGGAGAGGCTTGGGATTGCATCGCAGGATCTTGGGAACGCATAACCGATGCGCCACGAAGATAATCGACATACATACCACTGGCTTGGACCGCATAAAAGGGAATCGTAATAAAAAAGCCGAGGATAAATCCAATGATGAGCTCTTTAAGGGCAAAAAGAACGAAGGCGTTGTTAAAGCCGATGGGTTGCTTGACGTGAACTGCAATAAAGGGAAGAAACACAAGAGCTAGGCAGATGGCAAGTCCCATCCGGGCAATCCCCGGAGCGAGCTTAGCTCCTAAGAAAGGGGCAAGAACCATAATCGGCGCTAGCCGCATCAGAACTAAAAAGAAAAGGGAAATGGCTCCCCAAATCGAAATGTTTGAGAGGTTAGAGAAGTGTTCTGCATAGTCCATGAACCTATCCGCTACGTATTCCACTTGGGGAAATTAAGGAAGATCGAATTGGCAAATTGCATGATCTGCGCACTTAAAAATCCTCCCATAAGGATGAGGGTCATAATGACGGCAACAAGCTTCACAGTAAAGGAGAGGGTTTGTTCCTGAATCTGGGTCGCCGCTTGGAAAACCGCGACGAAAAGGCCGAGCGACATACTGATTAAAATGGGAGGGCCCGAAAGGATCAGGATTAAAAGGAGGGCTTGGTAGGAAAGCTGGTAAATTTCTGATTGGTACATGGGGCCCTCACTGTTTAAAACAGGGGGTGAGAACTAGGGGTGCCTGAAGGGGTTTTCGATTTTTTTTCAGGTTCAAGGGAACAAAATGATTACATACTTGGATAAAGTAGGGATCATTTTGTTCATCTGGACCTGGGAAAAAAGAAAAATTCAAGCGGGCATTCATAGTTCACACTCACTGTTTATAGGTTTGTACAAGTCCCTGAATGACTAAGCTCCACCCATCGGTCATCACGATCAGGAGGAGTTTGAGCGGCAAGGCAATCGTTAAAGGGGAAAGCATCATCATTCCCATCGCGAGAAGAATGTTCGATGTGACAAGGTCGATGACAAAGAAGGGAAGGTAGATGAGGACCCCGACCTCAAAAGCGCCTTTGAGCTGCGAGGTAATATAGGCAGGCGCTAAAACGATAAAGTCATCCATCTTCAGATCTTTTTTAAAGTCTTGAGGCATGCTCCGATAGGCGAGCTGATAAAAATTCCGCTGGTGGGTTGCTGTCATATTCCGAATAAGAAATTTTTTCAGCGGCTCTTTGGTTTTGTCGACAACGTTATAGATATAGGCAGCCGAGTTAGCGGAAAACAGCTCTTTGGGTGCCTCCTTGGTGATGTACTCTTTACCCGCATCATACATGGCAACGCAAGTGGGAAACATCACATAGATACTCATAAGAAGGGCGATTCCCGTAAGCGCTTGGTTGGGCGGCGATTGCTGCACCCCCAGAGCATTTCTAAGGAGCGAAAGGACGATCACAATTTTTAAAAAGGAGGTGAGGAGGATAATCGCATAAGGAAGAAGAGCGACCAAGGTGATGACGGCCATCATCGTGATCACATTGGGGTCTGAACCAGGACCGGTGGGTTCGGCTTGTTGGGTCGGATTGCCAGGTTTTTCGACTTTTGCCTCTGCTTCGGCGATTTTGGAAATGGCGCCGAGCGCTCCTTCCTCTTGGGCATAGGTCGGTTTCATCGTAAAGCAGAATAAAAGAAGGAGGAGAGTGTATTTTAATTTCATGGGTTATCTTTTCATGAATGCTTCAAAGGCTGACTCTAATGCGCGCCATTGGTTTTCTAAACTCGCATTAATAATACCAGCTTCGGTCTCAATAATACAACCCCCTGGCGTCACATCTTCTTTTTCTTCGATCACAAAGGTCTTCACAAGCTCGAGCATTTTTTTTAGCCCGTCTTTTTCTTTCTCGAGAACTTCTTTGTCTTGCTTGGAGACAAAGATCTTAATATGATGGCTTTGTGTGACAGGTTTTAGGGTTTGCCGCACGATGTCGACGATGGTGTCGGGCTTGAGCTCTAGCTCCCGTCCGACAATTTTTTTCGCTGCTTTTAAAGCAAGGGGAAGGACCATTTTTTGAAGCTCATGCTCCATCTCCTTGACCTTTTCCTCAAAGGCAAGGATCTGTTTGTTAAATTCGGAGAGCCCTTTATTAAAGCCTGCTTCCTCTGCTTCGGCAAGGAGTTTTTTGCACTCTTCTTTGTTACTCGCAAGATAGGTCTTCACATCTTCTTTTGCTTTTTTCAAGACATCGGTAGCCTTTAGAAGGGCGCTAAACTCTTCGGCAGGAATCACTTTTTCTTCTGCTTCGGGGCGGATTTCTCCAGAATAGATCAAGGAAAAGAATTTACTCATGTGATGAGTCCTAATGTTTGCTGAATCAAGGCTTGATGGGCCTGCTCATTTTTAATATCGATGAAAAACTTCTTGAGGATATTGGCTCTCCCCGTGTCTAGCTTGTGACAAATGTGCCATAAAAGGGAAGGGTGACACCCAAAAAGGGCTTTTCCTAGGCGGTTAAACCCTCGGTGGTGGAGGATCGACTTGAGCTCTTCTTCATCTCCTCCCCATCCATCGAGATTTAGGCGGGAGAAGGAGAGAGGCTCTTTTGTTTTTAGGAGGTTTTTTAGGTATTCTTGTTCCTTTTGGGAAAGAACCTTCTGAATTTTTTTGATCTGCTCTGCTTTAATCACATGTTTGAGCTCGATGGCAAGGTCGTGAAGGCCCAGATAGTCGACAAGGGTTTGTAGCTCTTTTTTGCTGAGGGAGAGGATGGCATTTAAGGGGTGATCAGGGAGGAACTCTAGGGGGAGAAATTCTTTTTGATCAGCGTTTAACCAGCAGTAGATCGCACTGAGAAGGTAGTTTTTAGCGGGGGGCTTTAAAGGGGAAAGGGTGAGGCTGGTTTTAAAATGATTTTGAAGTTTTTGAGCAGGGGTTTTTTCAAGAGCGGAGAGGATTAAGCTTTTATCACTTTCTCCAAAGGGCTCTAAAAAGGGGATGAGCCAGGAGTAGTGAATTCCCCCCACTCTTTCTTCCATTGAATAGGGGTGGGATAAGGGGTCGGTCCTAGGAGGAGGAAATGCGTTAAGTTTTGCCTGCTCTTGAGGAGTGAGGTAGCGGAGAAAAACAGATTTTTTCTCCTCTCCACCTCGCGTTAAAAGACTCTCAAAGGTGAGCCAAGATGAGGTGCTCATTTACTTAGGTTTCTCCTTCTCCAGGGGGAGGTTTTTTCCGAAAGCCATTGATTAAGGGGATCGGGTTAAAGAGTTCTTTAAGCCCTCCTTTTTTCTTGAGCTGGGGATAAAACTTCCAGGCGACCCACCCTAAAATAATGGCGAGTAGAACGGCAATGGTGGTGATCAGGAAGAAGAGGAAGCGGAAACGGGCTGCCGACTTTTTGCTCATCACAATGTTCCAAATGCTCACATACTCTCCGGGTTTTCCCCCTAAAGACTCGGGCATTTGGTCCAAAGTAATATCGGTGAAACGGGAGCGGTCAGAGACAACAGCAACGTCGTTGATATCAAGGCCTGTCACACTTCCGGAGATAAGGCGTTTAATTTTATTTTCAAGGTGGATATTGGGATCGTCGATCACTCCTTGGTGCTTTACATAAACCGCTGCGGTGATCTTCTTGTTTTCTCCTTCACCTGTTAAAGTGACCTCTTCAGGAGGAAAAGAGATCTGTACGGTCGCATCGATCACCCCATCGATCATCAGGATGGTATTGGTGAGCTGCTGGGCGAGTCCAGCTTGGTAGCGGATCGTCTCCTCTTTATTGGAGGTCATGAGCCCTTGCTTCGCAAAAAGCTCGAGAAGGGTAGCCCCTTTTTGCCTGGGAAATCCATTTTGGTTGAGGTAGGCGATGGCGTCGATATAAAATTTGTCTGGGACAACAACCGAGTACTGAGCTGCGGAGGCTTCTGCTCCAACACCGGTGGAGCTTGCCTGCACTTTGGAAGCAGGAATTCCTTTGCTTTCTAATAGAACCAGGATGATATTGGCTTCTCGTTCATGGATTTGGGTGACAACTTCACGGTTCGATTCGCAACCAGTGAATAGAATAAGGAAACTTCCTAAAATTAACAGAGTCTTTAATATCTTTTTCATCATACCACAAGTTATATAGACATGTTATTACCTTTATACCATGTTGCTGAGTTTATACCCAAACAAATTCAAAAGTTGGTTTTTGGTCTTATGAAAGATGCGTCGGGGGCAAGCCCCCCGCTGCCCCCTTGAAGTCGTGGACACTTCACGACGCATCTTTCTCCTAAATACTCCCGATTAACTACATAAGGTGGAAAGGCCTCCATATTTCGGGAAGTGTTACCTCAGCATGCTGTATTTTGAACCATGCCCAATTTTTGAACTTGTTTCGGTCTATCACAATGATGCAAAAAACCCGTTTGACAAACCTTTAAGCTGAGTGATAGAATGACCCTGCTTCAGATTACCGAAAAAGGAAAATGAGCTATGCAACCTACTACATTTGGAATTCCGCCATGGATGGCTGCGGGAACTGCATTTCAAGCGGTCTCCCCAGCAATTAATATGTGCATTGACCTGATAAATAACCTACATTCTCACCCTGATCAGAAGGGTAAAGATGGCTGTAAAAAGTGTTTTGTTAAAGACGTAGTAACAGGCGTTTTGGCTTTTATAGGTATTCTAGCTTCCTTAGCTGCAGCATCGATTATGATGTATGGAGGACTTAAGCACACTTACGCTTGGCTCAACTCGAATGAGAAGATCGCAACTACTCCGCCTGGATAGTGGTGATGGCGATTGTATAGACGATATCATCGACAAGAGCGCCCCGCGAAAGGTCATTGACCGGTTTTTTGAGCCCTTGAAGCATGGGGCCAATGGAAAGGACATCGGCACTTCGTTGGACCGCCTTGTAGGTCGTATTGGCGGTGTTGAGGTCGGGGAAAACATAGACGGTGGCTTGCCCAGCAACGGGACTGTCGGGCGCTTTTTTTGCCGCAACGTCGGGGCTGAAAGCGGCATCATACTGAAGGGGGCCATCGATAAGAAGGTCGGGGCGGAGCTCTTTGACTTTTGCTGTCGCCTCTTGCACTTTGGTCACATCTGTCCCGGCTCCAGAGGTTCCGGTGCTGTAGCTGATCATGGCTACCCGAGGGGGGATCCCAAACCGCTCAGCAGAATCGGCACATTGGATGGCGATATCAGCAAGCTCTTCAGCTGTCGGGTTTTGGTTGACGGCGCAATCTCCATAGACAAGGACCTGGTTGGGGAGGCACATGAAGAAAATCGAAGAAACTTTTTTGACACCCGGCTTGGTTTTAATGAGCTTGAGAGTGGGGCGGATCGTACTTGCTGTTGTGTGGACCGTTCCGGCAACTAGCCCATCAACTTCCCCTTGAGCAAGCATCATTGTCCCGATAACAATGGGATCGAGAAGCGCTTCTTTTGCATTTTGTTCGGTGAGTCCTTTATGTTTCCTCAGCTCTAAAAGAGGTTTTAAATATTTTTCTCTTAAAGGGGCGGGATCGAGAAGTTTAATCTCTTCTCCAAGCAAAACCCCGTTATTACTTGCAATGGTCTGAATTTTTTCGGGATTTCCAAGAAGAATGGGATGGGCAATCTTTTTTTCGACGCAGGTCGCAGCCGCTTGGATGATCCGCAGCTCTTCCCCTTCGGGAAGGACAATTTTTTTTCTTGCTTTGCGCGCTTTTTCAATGAGCTGGTAGCGAAAGGCGGGGGGAGAAAGTTTTCTTTCGAACTCTGTTGAGATGAGCTCTTTTAACCAATCGGTATTGATGTGGCTGGCGACAAACTCCTTGAGAGCGGTTCGTCTCTCAATGTCATCTTCAGGAATTTTTACATTGAGATTTTGAAGTGAAATGGCGGTCCGCAAGGTATCGGTTTTTACCGATAAGATGGGAAGCCCTTCCCTCATTGCTTGTGCGCAAAGTTCTATTGTTTCCTTGGGAACGGGGTAGTCACCTGACAAGAGGAGCCCTGCAATGCGTGTTCCGCTTAAGTAAGCCATACAAGTTGCTAAGATGGTATCGGAGCGGTCGGCAGGAGTGATGATCATCACATCGGGACGGAGAACGGTCGAAACATGTTTTGTCGTAGCGGCAGCAATAGCAAAGAAATTGACCCGCCGGTTTTCCATCTCTCCTGCTGAAATTACTTCGGCATTTAGATATTCAGCCACATCCTTAACGCGTGGGGCCATGAGTTCCCTTCTCCAGGGGAAGCAGCCCAAAACGCGGAAACTTGGCTGATTAAAAGTCTGACAAAAGGGGCGCTCTTCTCCTTTTTCTTCGGGAAGGTCAAAAAGGTCAATCCGAGCATTTCCATATTTATCAACGGGGGCGCCCACTTTATTGATCATGCAACCGATTGTCCGGGAACTTTCGATCCCTCCATAAGGTTTTGCTGTAATGACGAGCTGCTCTTTCAGGTCTTCCGCACTTTTTCCTCCAGGAGTGGTGACAAAAATGACCTCTGCATCGAGCGCTTTGGTAATGGCGTTGTTTAAGCTGGGGGCATAGGGGCGGAGCTGCGCACCGATAATTCCTTGAATGACCAGGATTCCCTCTTCAGCCGACTGTTTTTCTACCTGCTCGATGATGCGCTCTAAAAGGGTCTCTTCTTTGCCGCTACTTAAAAGATGTTCCACTTGATCGATATCTAGATGGGTAAAGGGGTTGAGGTAGCTGACGTTAATCCCTTGCCTTTCTAAGGCGTGGACAAGTCCAATCGAAACGGTGGTGAGCCCTACACCCAAACCCATTGGAACCATTAAGATTGTATGCTTCATGGACTCTCCTTCACAATCCTTGCGGCATCTCGAGCGATCATCAGTTCTTCATTGGTGAGAATGACAAGAGACCCTAACCTTAAGGGGCTAAGAAGATCCATAACATGATCTCGGATCCGGGCACTATTCTCCCCGATCCCTCCCGTAAAGATGACTCGATCGATTTTCCCTAAGGGAATAAGATAAGAGGCGATATATTTCGAAAGGCGGTAGCAGAAGATGTTGATAGCAAGTTTTGCACGGGGCTCAGAACTTTCTAAAAGGAGGCGCATATCTTCGCTGATCCCTGAAAGACCCAAAAGACCGCTTTCTTTATTCAGGATGTGAGTCACTTCATTTACAGAGACTTTGAGCTTTTCGGCAAGGAAGGGAATCGCCCCAGGGTCAAGGTCTCCCGATCGCTGCCCCATCACGAGTCCCTCCAAAGGGGTGAGTCCCATACTGGTGTCGACACTTTTTCCCCCTAAAACAGCAGCTACACTACACCCATTTCCCAAGTGGCAGCTCACAAAAGCGGTCTCTTCCAGCGGCTTACCCAACTTTTTTGCCCCTTCTTGAACCACATAGCGGTGACTTGTCCCATGAAATCCATACCGGCGCACCTGATGTTTTTCATAAAGTGCGTAAGGGAGGGCATAGAGGTAAGCCTGCTCCGGCATCGTTTGATGGAAAGCGGTATCAAAAACGGCAACTTGGGGAATATCGGAAAATTTTTCTCCCATGATCTTGATTCCTAGTGCGTTAACCGGGTTATGCAAAGGAGCTAAGTGGTTGCAAGCCAATATCTTGTCTAGAACGCTTTTGTCGATTTTGACCGAGGCGCTAAAGTCTTCCCCTCCGTGGACCACGCGATGACCAATCGCGATAATCTTTTGATCGCCAAGGAGTTTTAAAATTTCGTCCAAAGCAAAGCCGTAATCTGGTTTTTCAAGCGATTGCGACTGATCGCCCCATTTTAGGGTTGCACGATCTGTTCCCAAGTTTTCAGCAAGCCCCTTCAAGTGGACCTTACCTGACTCAGGCTCAATGAGCTGAAATTTTATCGAAGAGCTCCCGCAGTTAAGAACGAAAACGGTATCCATAAATCCCTCTAATCCCCCCTATACAATAAAGGAGGGATTTAGGGGTAGAGCTAGCTAGCGGCTTCCCAGAGCCCTAACACATTTCCTTCGGTGTCAGAGACGTAGGCGTAGTAGCCCATGTTGGGGATCTCGATCTTTGGCATGATGAGTTGGCCACCTGCTGCGACCACCTTTTCGATGTAGGTATCGACCGACTCCACATGGATGGCAATGACTGGAGCTTTGACGTCATCGGTTCGTTTGATCATCCCCCCGTTGATCGCTCCAGGATTTTTCGGCATAAAGTTTTTATCGATTGGGGTGGTTCGAAGGGCAATGTAATCTTCTTTTCCTTCGATATCCCAACCAAAAATATCGTAAAATTTCTTCGCGCGCTCTGTATCGTCAGCGGGAATTTCAAAGTGAACCACTTGGTTCATGTGGGCTGTTTTGGTCATAGTATCTCCTTGTTTAAGCGGTTAAGTGACTTAAAAATGTATTGACATGGTTTTTAATTTCTTGAGGGGGTGAGAGATCGGAAAGAAGCTCTTTTCCAGATGCTTTGTTGATTAAGGTAATGGGATCGGCAAAAAGCAAATTGAAACGGGTACGGCGACTTAAAACGGGGAAGGAAACTCCTTTTAACGCATTGACGCAGTCATCCGATAAAGAAGCGGTGGTTATATCAAGAATAGTTAGGGTTTCTCGGTGGGTGTCAAGAGGGGCAAAAGAGATGGTAAAAGTGGCCACACCCAAAGGGGAAGGGGATTTTGTCAGTTCAATGCGTAAATGAATCCGATAACTGTTTTCTAACGTCTCAATAGGAAGGTCGGGACAAGGAGTAAAAGAGTAGGAGGAGCTAAGAGGAGTATCTGCTAACACCTGTTCTAGGACAAAGCTTTCTAAATGATCTGGGAAGCTTGCCATATTTTCTTTGGCAAAATCGACCCATTGAGACCACACTTCTTCTACAGAGATCTCTCCATTTTCTGGAACAAACGGCAAAATTTCATGGAGAAGGAGGAAGAGGACGATCAAAGGTTCTCTATTTTGGGGTGTAAGACTATGATAAAACCGCTGCAGTGCTTGGCGGAGAACAGGCCACTTTTGTGGGGAGGGGGCGAGATCATGGACAAACTCACACCAATGCAAGAGATCATGAATGAAAAAGGATAAGGGGTCAGCGTAGTAATCACCGTGAGGACCTCCTCCTTTAGCGGGAAGAACGGCTAATGCAAATGGAAACTCGTCCTCGATAAAAGATTCGATAAACATCCTGAGCGAAAGATCCCCTTTTTCAAGATAAAGGATCATCAGCCGATGAAAGGGATAGGGATATCCCTTAAAAATCTGAGGATTGGCAAAGTAGCTGTCGAGTTTTAGCTCGTCGTAAGCTTCGATGTCGAGCCATAAACCTTTATTATAAAAATCTCGGATCGATTTCATTAACTCCCCATAGAAAAAGGGGGCTTTTTCTTGGGTTTCTGCAAGCAAAACAGCGAGACGGAGGTTGTGATTGAAAAAACGGGGGAGTGTCAGGCAGTTGTTTGCTATATCTTTCTTAGCCTGCTCCCAGAAAGAGGCTAAATGGTGAACCTGCGGCTCATTTTTCTCTTTTAACAGGAGTTGATAGACGTAGGCGTATCCTGTTTTTAAAAAAGGGGATAGCCCTGCAAGGGGCTTTTGAATGTCTTCTTTTTTTAGCGAAGCATAAAAGTTTTTGTAACTTTCCAGTTGTGTTTTAACAGGGGGGATAGGAAAACAAAGTTCATTCATGATTCACTCCTTAGTTATACCCATTCTGGTTCAAGATTTGGGGTTTTTCTGTGCCAGCATCTCCACCTTTACCCCCCTCTGCATCGCCCCTATCTCCTGGATAGGGGACTGCTTCGATGGGGCTAAATCTGGAGCGCTGGCTTTGGCAAACTCTCAAATTTTGATCCGGAATGGGTATAGGTGCAAGCTGTGCTTCCCCTAAATTTATGATTTGGTATTCAGAGCTCACCTTGTCGTACTGATGAGTGATCTGAATCACTGTTTTGTTTTGGCAAAAGTCGTTAATAAAATCGAGAATAGCCTCTTTCGTTTTAGGATCGATGGCATTTGTCGCTTCATCGAAAATGATAATCTTGGGGTTGCGTAAGAAAACGCGGGCTAAGGCGATCCGTTGCTTCTCCCCCCCAGATATTTTGATCCCCCGTTCTCCAACACGGGTTTGGTAGCCGTCAGGTAACCCGTTAACAAAAGGTTCCAAATGGGCTGCTCGTGCGGCTTGCTCGATCTCCTCCCATTTTGCCCCCACTTTGGCACAGGCGATGTTACTGGCGATCGTATCATTGAACAAAATGGTATCTTGAGAGACAACCCCAATCTCTTCTCTAAGAGAGGGTAAGTCATAATCGGTGAGGGGAATGTCATCGATCAGAATCTTTCCCCCTGAAGGGGAGTAGAGCCCAAGTAAGAGCTTGACAATGGTTGTTTTCCCACACCCGGAAGGTCCAATCAAAATGGTTTTGCTATTTGCGGCAAGTGAGAAGGAAAGTTTTTCCAGGGCTAAAGGGTTCTTCCCATATCTAAAGTCGACACAATCAAATACGATCTTCCCTTGAGAGATTTTCTTCTTTATAGGAGGTTTCGAAGTGGAAGTAGTTGGAGGTTTAAGCCAACTGACAAAAGGGAGGAGATCAACCGCCGACTTAAAGGTATCACGTAAATATTCGCCGATAAACGCCACCGGAGTCATCAGCTGTAAAAAAACGCTATTCAGAAAGACAAAATCGCTGACCCGATAAGTTCCTTGTAAAATCCCATGGACAACTAAGATGTTTAATCCTAAAAATGTGCTTCCAAATATCAATAGTTGGCGGAGGTGGAGAAACTCAAAGTTTTTTACAAAATTGACTTCGGCATCTCTTTTTTTGGTCAAGAGATAGCCAAACTCTTTTGCCTCACGCTTTTGTAAATTAAAGAGTTGGACGATTTCGAAATTCAAAAGGCTATCGATAAACCGTTCCGGGAGCTTCCGTTCATAGGTATTACTAAGGCGTCGAATGTGCAAAGCCTTTGAAAGACCATAGTTTGTTGAAATAGTCAGTATAATAGAAGCACTCAAAAGAATGAGACCACTGAGTGTTCCTATTTCATACATCACAAAGCCTGCTAGAAGGACGAGTTGTAAAATATTTGGAATAACCGTGAGGATGAACTCATTCACAAAATGTTTGATCGAACCGTTGGCTTTCTCAAATAGGCCTAAGAAGTAGCCTGAGCTATGGGCTGTAATGGAATCCGCAGGGTGTTCATGGAGCTTTCCAAGGTATTCTTGACCGAGTAGAGACCCGATTCCTTCTGTGATCTTAGTACTCCATATTTCTTTAAGAGGGGGAAGGAGTTGTGAGGCCATCCAGACAATTCCATAAGCAACCACTAAAAGGAGGGGGCTGTGTCCAAAAATTTGAGCTGTTGAGCCCTCAAAACACTCGATGAGGGCCTTTAACAAAAGGGGACTTAAAACAGCTGCAGAAACATGGAGAAGTGCAATCGCTTTAGCTCCTAAAAACAGATGACGGATAGCTTTATTGCTCTTCCATAAAGCGCGATATAAAAAGGAAAAAATGGTTTTAAACTCTGACTTTGAGGGACGGGTCATGACCACCCCTTGAAGAAAACTTCGGCGCAAACAAGATTTTGGATATAACGTTGTGATCGCATATCGCCTGCTAAGGTATCGTCGATGGATTGTTTTAATAAGTAGGGGTCGACAAAGCCATTTTTAACAAACTGACCTTCCATCAGCAACTCTAAAATTTGCTTATAGTTACGTTTAAATCCCCAGATATAAACACTAGAAAACTCCCCTTTATCTTTGCGCCAAATATGTTTTTCCCCATACCGATCGGATAAACTCTTCCGGGCAATGTAGCGGTCGTGAGCTTTATAAAAGAGGGTATATGTGGGTGTTGCAAGCAGAAGCTCGAGAAGGGGTTGGCTCAAAAAGGGGTAGAAAATGTAGTGGCCTGGTGGGCGAATATTTTCTCCAATGAGTTTTAATACTTCGAAAATATCATTCACCTGGACTTGCTTACCGGGGTAGGTCCGATGCTTTTTGTGATAAAAGGGGTGGTGCATTGCAGTCTGAGAGACAAACTTTTTTGGGTTGGCCTTCAGCCAAGGAGCAAAAAAATAACGATCCTTTTCAGGGCGCATCCCAAGCAGTGAAGAGAAAACACCGCGCACCCCTCGCCATAGAACTTGATACAAAGTGGCTCGGTCAACGCTTGCTAGATCCTTGATATAGGATAAGGACCCTTTTAACCCTTTTCCACAGATATAATCGATAAGAAAAGAAGGTTGAGGAGAGGACATTAACGTATTATCCCCTCCGTGCCCATTAACAAAGTAGGCCTGTTTTCCCTCTCTTACTTGCCTGAGATAGAGGTTGTCTTGGTTTTTTTCTATAGATAGCACGGAGGGGATGTTGGGTTTTTGAGGGATCACGAGATCCTCATAAGGCAAACATTTGGAATAGCTCAGTTTTTTTAAAGGTGTGTGAGTCGTTGTGGCAAAATGTTCTGCTATAGCCCTTTCATCGCAAGCGGTGTTATGCTCATTAAAAAGATGAAGAGGATAGTATCCTTGATTTTTGCCAAGAGACTCATAGATGGCGTAGTGTAAGACAGTGGAGTCTACACCTCCTGAAAAAGATAAGAAAATGTCATCTGCACTCTGGAACCAACATTGGCACGTGCGCTTCAAAGTCTCCATTAATCGGTTTCCAGCATCGTCAGGGTGGAGCGTTTGGGAGTTTTCGACATAATCAAGAGGGTTCCAAGCAAGTATGAGTTCTTCATCCTTTCCATCAAGCTTTAGAAAACATCCCAAGGGAAGCTGGTAGACAGAGTCAAAAGGGGTTGCTTTCCCCAAGAGGGAATCCTCTTGGATACAAGAGACCATATAGGCCCAATCCGTATTAAATTGCCTGCTAGCTAGAGCGTTTAGAGCGGCCATAGATGTTGCAAAGATCCACCCTTCTTCAGAGGCCTTGGTATAAAAAAATGGGATGGGACAAGAGGGTGAACGTAAAACATAGATTTTTGAGTCAGCCCAAATCAAAAGATAGTCCCCCCAAAAATTTTGGGTGAACTCAGTAAATTCCTTGTGGTTTGATGGAAGATCTTTTGATTCGAGGGGAAGATAGGACTCTTTAGAGAACGCTTTACCTAACAAAAAACTCCGAGAGGTGCTGATAACCTTCCACCCTTTACGTGCAGCATCCTCGTCAAGAGTCCACCCAAGTTGAAGAGAGTTAAAATTTAAAAGCGTACACTTGTTGCCCAGTGCCTTTTTTATATTTGCTGAAAAAGATATCTGCCCTGCACACAACACTGTTTTTATGCACCCTCTTGTAATATGACAGGTAGGTGCTTGGACATCAGGGG
The DNA here is from genome assembly GCF_015356785.1 of Candidatus Neptunochlamydia vexilliferae. Taxonomy (NCBI): domain Bacteria; kingdom Pseudomonadati; phylum Chlamydiota; class Chlamydiia; order Parachlamydiales; family Simkaniaceae; genus Candidatus Neptunichlamydia; species Candidatus Neptunichlamydia vexilliferae. The sequence continues at coordinate 17,803 of NZ_JAAEJV010000035.1, forward strand.
ATTATCTGCTATGACACTTCCCCCAACCTCAGCCCAAGCATGGGCAGAAAAAGGTTGGTTCTGAACCCCTATATTGAGAGTACACTCCCAGCCATACCTTAAAGCAAGAAGAGTGTAAGCTGTCGCCCATTCCAAACATTTGACCCGAATAGGGAAGTAAAAGCAGGCTTGATTGAGAGCATGACTCAAGGTTGTGACATCATAATAAGGGCTTTTGGATAGGGGACGGCGAGACTTTTTTTTCTGAACCCACAAGATGAGCCGGTAAAAACCAAAGCAATATAGTAACATGTAAACCCAGATAAGAGATCCTAAGGCTTTGAATTTTAATCTTAAAGGGAGCTTTGTATCTAAAGAATGGCGTTCTATACGCCAATCGACATTAGCTCCAGGTAGGTTGTTTTTTTGGGGAATCACTTCGGGTGTTTTAGAAACACTGTGTGATAGAATCTTAAGACGTTGAAATTTATGAAGCGCATCGGAAAGTTCTTTTGAAAAGGGACGGTCTTTATCGACAGGTTGCGACAAACAGTCAATCAACTTAGAGGCCAGCTCCTTTTCTATAACGTGGTATTTATCTTTTTTGAGGTCAAGCAAAATCAGGTCTGACTGAAAGTAGCAAATCCGGCAATGTGGCATCAAACGGTAATACATCTAGAGACCTAAAGAAGGAGAGGCAAAAGCCTCTCCTTTATTGTAGTATAGACTTAACTATTTCTATACTTGCTCATGTCACGTACGTTACCTTTGCTTGCTGCACGTGTAGACTTTGAGGCCTTTACTTCAAAGCCAAGTTTTTTTGTGGGGAAAAGTTTTTTTAACAATTTCATAGGATTACCTCATTGTTAATGTTCATAAATTACGCAACGCTATCTACGTTACATTATCAAGTTATAAATATAACTTACAAAACAAGTCAAGATAAATTTCCTTGGCCTGCACCAAAACGCCTTAAAAAATAGTCGCGGACCCCAAGCAAGACAGCGCAGTAGGTGCGGAGACGGAGGCGCCTTTCCGGAGTTTTTTTCGAGAAGGGGTACTGCAAAGACTTTAAGAGGTAGAGCTTGAGAATGTGAAGCGCCTCCTTGATTACTTTCCACTTTAGTGGAGAGTTGGGGCAGTTTTTTTCGATCCATAAAAGACGATTCCGCCACCAAAAGTAGCTGGTGTGGGGTTTTCCTCCTGTAAAGGAGGCGGAGACTTTGTGGTAGAGCTTAGCTTCTGGGCAGGTTGTGATCGTATACCCCTTCTTTTTTGCCCGAAAGCACCAGTCACTCTCTTCCCAAAAGAGGAAGAAGCGGGGGTCAAAAAGCCCCACGTCTCTAAAAACCTGGGCTTTGACAAAGAGGGCAACACCACACACATAGTCGAGGGCCATTGGCGTGGTCCATTCACCTGCAGGGGCGCGCGCCCCAACTAAGTCAAAGGATCCTTTGGTCGCATTCCAGTTTCCTCCTAGGTGGTCAAGGAAGTGGGGGTGATCCATCAGGTGGGCTGCCCCTCCTTGAATCGGAATATCTCGCTTGAGAAACCCCTCAAGAATATCGGGCTCAACGGTTGTATCGTTATTGAGGATAAAAATGGTATCGGCCCCTTGCTCTAGGGCGTAGCGGATCCCCACATTGTTCCCTTCGGCATAACCGAGGTTTTCTCCTGTTTCGATGAGGTGAGCGTCTGTTTGTGAAAAAGCTTCTACAGAGCCATCGGTTGAGCCATTATCAACGACCACCACTTTGTGAGGCGTCGTCACCTTTTCTAAACTTTTTAAACAGGCAAGGGTGTCTTCCTTCCCGTTCCAATTTAAAAGGATGATGAAGGTTCTAGAATTCAACTGACAACCTAAGAGTGTTTAGATGGATTCAAAATTCAATGCGGCCACGGATGACGACTCCCGCGAGAGTCAGGTCTCCATTAGTAGAGGGGAGATCGGTGCCTCCAAAGAGCTTATTGTAGTTGATCAGAAGATGGCTCTCCCAGCCTGCATCAACGAGGATGCGAAATGTATCAAAGGCCCTATCCCAACGAAGTCCTAAAGCGAGGTCGATAAAGGGCTGGGTTTTGTAAATGGCATCATGGGTCGTTGCTCTAAGGTTTTGGTTAAGCGTTCCCGTTCCATCAATGGAAAGCTCACTTCCGTTTCTTCGGATCCACGTTTTTCCGTAGGGGAGGGCAATGGCTCCTTTAGCATAGATGTTCCAGTTTCGGACAAACTCCCAGGCTGTATCTAGACCAGTGAGGATCCCTACGGCCCATGATTTTTGCTGATAGACAGAGCCGGATCTCAGGAGGTCGGCGTTGGCTGCTGATGGGCGGCTTCCATTAACGCTAAAGTGCATTCTTGACCAGTAGATGCGCACTCCAGCAAAGGGGCGTAAGGAGAGATGGCAGCTGATCCAAAATTTTCTTCCAAGCTCTAGGTCTATTTGGTTGAATAGGAGGGCACCATTTGCGCGGACTGCTTGGAAAAAGTCTTGATTCGGATTGAGAAACCAAGGGGAGGTAAGGGCCTTTGTCCCTATGGGGTTACCGGTAAGTGTCTGACTGAAGTCGGAGCTGTTAAAAGGGGAGACAGAAGAGGTATTCGAGTAGCTGTTATAGAAGTAGGTCCAAGTTCCATAGACATCCCAGCCGTCGTGAGGGGTAACAGCGCCAAACCCTAAACGGAGCCCTGGGCTCCAATCCCTGTCGAGCGCTTCTTTTTTTGTCGAGACAAAGGTTGTTTGGGTAGGGGATATATCACTGCCAGAGGAAGCACTTTGTCCTCGAGTTGCATAGGAAAGATCGGTAATAGCGCTATACCAAACAAGGAGCTCCGCATCGATAATAAAATCAAAGCTATCCTGACCGATCAAGGGTCCTGCTGCGGGGGTGATGGTATTCTGGGGTAGTGGTGGAGAGGCCTCTTGCAACTCCCCACTTTGTTGGTAGGTGGCAACAAACTTCTTTACACTTGAAAAAGCAAAAGTAGGAAGGAGCAAAAATAAGAGTAACTGTTTCATGCGCTCAAATTACAGGACAAGAAACATTTTAGGCAAGACTCGAATCATTTTCGACTGTCAAAGTCAAGGAAAATTCCATAGGTATCGATGAGATAAATTCCATAGATCTACATAAAAATATTTTTACTCCCCCCTCTTACTTGTAATATCCTTA
>NZ_JAAEJV010000036.1 GCF_015356785.1 Candidatus Neptunochlamydia vexilliferae
ATAAACACGATATGGTATTTACAATCCCATTTAGAATGAGATAAACTCTCAAAAGACGATGTTGTATTCATAATTTTTTCCTTTGTTGGTCTGCCAAGCCCAACAAGGAAAATACAACATCGTCTTTTTTCACTAAATCTTAAGGCCAAGCCTTGAAAGTCCACTGGTCAAACCAGTGGCTTACCTGTCAATGAGTTAGAGAAAGTGGCGCAAGTTTAGGGATCTTTTCCTCCTTGGAAAGGGCCTTACCTGTTAAAACAGCATACTGGAACCGCTTCGCGTCAATGGTCCCATCTTTTTGGCAAAAGGGATTTGTAAGTCCATCGGAGGCAACAATCGCAAAGGCTTTAGCGACCTTTAATGTGGTCTCCACATAAGTGGCATGCTCCAGCCACTCTGGCTGAAAGTTCCCCCCCAATGGCGAGAAGGCCAATTTCTTTCTTATCACTTTTAAGATGGTGGGTCGTATCGACCGAGCTATAGCAGACGGCTCCCTTTTCATCGATAATTAGCGCTGTCGAATCTCCATATTTTCTAAGGTAACAGTGAGCTCTTTTGGTCCCCTCTCGACCTCTAATTGTAAAAGAGTGGTCCCCTCTCGGTTTTTATACTCGACAGCCAATCCTTTTAAAAACCCTTGGTAGCTTCCTTGCCCCTTTGCCACCTGCTCCTTTAAGCTCATGGAAAGGGCTCTTTTCATCACTTCCAGAGCCACAGCTCCAATGGCCTTGGGGTCCCAATGCCCCAGCCCATCGGCCACCACCATCCGGTACCCCTTCCCCACCTTGGCAATCGCCCCATGTCGGAGACAACCATCCGGAGAAGAGCCAAAATATCTTTGATCTCTTTCCTTGGTCCGTTGGAACGGGGTTCTTTTCTGCCCCGGTGTAAGTTGTCAGATGATGGGCACACCAAGCCTCTCCAGAGGCTTTTTCAGAAAAGACCTGGGGGGTTTTGCTCGTTGTGAAAAGAACGTGTTGGTTTGTGCTACTCATAGTACCCTCCTTTTATTTCTGAGTGCTTGATGAACTGGAGCTAGAGCCCGATGAGCTAAGCTTTCTTTCAACGGCATCAAGCCACCCTTTTACCACTTTAGTGTGTGGATGGTTAGGTCCATAGACCTTCACAAACAGCATATGGGCCTGCACGAAATGGTCTTTGGCTTTGCCATATTGCTTAAGGGCGTCATAAGCAGATCCTAGATTGCTTAAGCGGGTGGCAATATCGGGATGGGGCTTATTGCCGTAGAGCTTGCGGTCCATTGCCAAGGCCTGATTGAAGTGGTCGATCGCTTTTTCCGTCTCTCCCAAGGTTTGGTAAGCTGCGCCTAGATTGTTCAGGTCGGCGGCAATGCTTGGATGGGGCTTATTGCCGTAGAGCTTGCGGTCGATTACCAAGGCCTGATTGTAAAAGGCGATCGCTTTTTGCGTCTCTCCCAAGTCTTTGTAAGCTGCGCCTAGATTGTTTAAGCAGAGGGCAATGCTTGGATGGAGCATAGTGCTGTAGAGCTTGCGAAAGATTGCCAAGGCCTGCTTGTAGTGGTCGATCGCTTTTTCCGTCTCTCCCAAGTCTTGGTAAGCTCCGCCTAGATTGTTTAAGTCGGTGGCAATGTCTGGATGGGGCTTATTGCCGTAAAGCTTGCGGGCGATTGCCAAGGCCTGCTTGTAGTGGTCGATCGCTTTTTCCGTCTCTCCCAAGCCATTGTAAGCTGCGCCTAGATTGTTTAAGCAGATGGCAATGCTTCGATGGGGCTTATTGCCGTAAAGCTTGCGAAAGATTGCCAAGGCCTCATTGTAGCGGTCGATCGCTTTTTGCGTCTCTCCCAAGTCGTTGTAAGCCATGCCTAGATTGTTTAAGCGGGTGGCAATGCTTGGATGGGGCTTATTGCCGTAGAGCTTGCGGTCGATTGCCAAGGCCTGATTGTAGTGGTCGATCGCTTTTTCCATCTCTCCCAAGTCTTGGTAAGCTCCGCCTAGATTGTTTAAGCCTCTGGCAATGCTTGGATGGGGTTTATTGCCGTAGAGCTTGCGGTCGATTGCCAAGGCCTGCTTGTAGTGGTCGATCGCTTTTTCCGTCTCTCCCAAGGCTTTGTAAGCGTTGCCTAGATTGTTCAGTGCTGTAGCAACATCGGGATGGGGAGCTGCTTTATGCTTTTGCTTGAGGAGGCGGAGGTTTTCTTGGGTATGGGCAAGAGCGTCGTTGACTTTTCCTAGGGTCTGCTTCATGTGTCCTAGATGATGGAGGGCGGTGATGTCGTTGGGGTTGAGGGCGACTGCTTGGATGTAGGAGGCTTCTGCTTTGTCATACTGGAGGTTTTCTTCGGCGGAGTGGTCTAGGGTACCGAGGGTTTTATCGTAGAAGGAGAGGTTTTTAAAGGTGGTTTGGGGGTTTTGGACAAAGGCTTTTATCGCTTTATTGAGGGGAACGAGAACCCGGTAAATGTCTAGGATGGTATTCGGTTTACTAATGAGGTAGAGCTCGTTAGCATCGGTGTCTTGCATCCCTTTAGAGAAGTAGAAAATTTCTTTTTCCTTTTTGTAGAAGAGGTGGGTTTGGATACGAAGGGTGAGGGCTGTCCGAAGGGCTTGAGAAAGGTGTTTTGCCCCTTCAGGGCTAATGAGCTTTTTTGCTAGAAGGGTTTTGACCCCTAAAAGGGTCCCTTGGCTCTCTATTCCGTGGTAGAGAAGAAGTCCCCCGATTGCCATTTGTAGGGGACGGTACAGGTCTCTTTTGATATCGTAGGCCCGAATATCGATCCGATCATCGGTAAGGTAGGGTTTAAATTCTTCTGCATGCCCTTTTAGCATGCTCAAGGCTCTTTTTGTTCGCTCTTTGCTTCCTCGACTAAAAAAACTTCCCTCTCTTTTATCAAGCCATTTTGTGACTTCCTTGTAATAGGTTTTTAAAAGGTTTACGTCTCCCATGAAATAGCAGCCATGGGTCAGGGCGTTGACTAAAATAAGCTCTCCATCATGTTTTTGAAGCCATTCGGGGTTTTGGTAGGCGGCGAGTTCTTTGGGGGTTCCGATAAGCTCATAGACTCCTGGCTTTCCTAGGGGTGAGAGCCCCCCGATGTCCATACTAAAGCCTCCAGGGGTGAGGCTAATAGCTTCGCGCATTGAGCCGTCAGACTGTCTTTTGGGGCGGAGAATGTCCCATTTGGTCTCTCCAAGGTTGGTCACCCGCAGTTCAATAAGCTGACTGAGCTTTTTAAAATATTTTGTAACTTCAGGGGTATTTTTCCCGACGATGATCGCAAACTCCACATCGGAATAGGGACACATCTCATGTCTTGCCATCGAACCAAGTCCCATGATGTTAAAGCTTATGGGAGGCTTTTTGCGGGTGAGGTTAATGGAGCTTTCGATGATCTTAGACAGAAGTTCTTGGTATTGGTTTGTGAGGTAAGCTTGGATCTTTAGGACATCCTGGCCATTTCCTAAGTCTGTGCTTACTTGAGCTCTAATGGTTGCAAGTTTTTCTCGGAGTTTTTTTAAGTAGTTTCGGTGGTTACTGGGAGTTTTGACCTGAAATTTCGCTTCTAAAAAGAGTCCTTCTAGGGTCTCAAGCTTGGTAAACAGGTAATTTTGATAGGAGGGGTTGTTAGATGGGACAATTGCAAGAGCAGCGTTGAGTAGGTGGGCTCCCTTGATAACGTCTTCTTTTGCAAGAGCGATTGCTGCCATTTTTTCGAGGTAGAGGATTTGGGTTGCCACATCTTTGTTATCGTAGGCTTTTTCAAACTCCTTATAGTATTTTCCTTCAATGTCTTGGTTTGAAGAAGAAGAGGAGGAAGATGATGAAGAAAGGGTTGCATTTACCTCTTTTTTATAGGAGGGATTAAGGAAAAGGCGGAAAATAGCGTCTTGTCCCCACTTGAGGGCTATGTCGATGGGGGTGTCTCCATTTTTGTTGGCAATTTGGGTGTCTCCTTTTTTGCCTAGAAGGAGGCGGGCGCTTTCGAAATGGCCATGCTTTGCTGCCCAATGAAGGGGGGTATAATCGTAGGTGTTTTTGGCATTGGGATTGGCCCCTGCTGCAAGGAGGGTTTTAACAACTTGGGGTTTGGGATCTCCCCACATGGCGCGATGGAGAGGGGCTTTCCCATCGCTGTCTCCTTGGACTAAGGATTGGGGCGCGGTTTTGAGAAAAAATTGGACGAGAGGTAAATGGCCACGGAAAGCTGCAAGATGAAGGGGGCTTTCTTTGGAGGAGGTAAGGGCAGAGGGGCTTGCCCCTTTTTTAACGAGGAGTTTTACAGCGTCTAGGTGGTTTTGATTGGTCGCAAGGTGGAGAGGAGTCCTTCCCTCTAGGTCTTTCTTCTCTATTGGAAGCCCTAACTGAAGAAGGGCTTCGACGTTGGCGGTTTTTCCTGCTTGGGCAGCAAGGTGGAGGAGGTTTTGTTTTCGGCTGTTTAGGGCATCTAAAGGGATTTTGTGGGCTTTTAAAAAGTGGAGGGCTTGAGGAGGCCCTTTTTGTGCGAGCTCTTGGGTAACGGCTGGAGAGATCGCTGCTTTAAAAGCGGTCAGGGTTTCTGCTAAGGAAAGATCGCCATGCAAAAGAGCTTTTTGTAGAAGAGTCGTGTAGTGGTTAGGTTTGAGTGGTAAACACTTTCCTCCAATGGAGTAAGAGAGATCTCTGTCATGCTTTTGGGCATATTCAATTAAGGGCTTTAGGGAAGAGGCTTGAAAGGAGCCCTGCTTAAGAATGAGATGAAGCTTAGGCTTTTCATTCATGAGTTTGATCAGACCGCTGTGGGAAAGGGCTTGCCCTTTCCCAAGGGTGAGGGTCTGAAGGTTTTGAGCGCGGATAAGTGTAGTAGAGAGTTTTGCTTCTGGGACTTGAATTCCACTTAGAGAAAGGGAAGGGGTCTTGGGAAAAACCTCAAGGATCTTTCGTAGTAGCCGTTCTTGCTTTTTAGCGGAGAGCTTTGGCATCACCCCATCTAGGAAGAACTCAAGAACTTTGTCTAGAGACTCATTTTGTACCTTTTCCTGAGGAGGGATTTTGACTTTAGGAAGAAGGGTTTCAAAGCAGGGAGGGTTTTTCTGTGAAAAAAGCATCTCTTGCCCTTTTAGTGGGGCTCCCTTTGCTTTTTTGAGGATGATTTCATAGGCATCACAGACAAGAGGATAGAGAGACTGGAAAAGTTTCTTGTGGGTGATTTTTGGATCGTCTTGAAGGGCTTTTTGGACTTTTGTGATCGCTTCATAGAGGGTGACAAGTTCAGAAAGGGGGAGCTGTATCGGAAGGGAAAGTCCTCTAGAGTCTTTAGGGGAAAAAGCGCCTTGTTTCAACATCGAGGTGTATTTGTCATTGTACTTGCTAAGGGCTCCTAACCAGTCGATTAAAAGGGTTTCCGGAGAGATTTTGAGGAATTCCTCAGCAAATTTGGCGTTCACCTGTTTTTTCATATTGGGAAGGAGAAAAAGGGTGGTTCTAAGCAAGACCAGGTGTTCTTTTGACGGGGTGGCTTTTATGGGGGAGACCAAAGCCCCATCGTTGTCGATCCCTATAATGTTTCTTCCATTACCTTTTTTGCTTGTGATGATATAATTGTCTGCGCGTCCATCATCAGGTCTGGTAAGGAGGGCCAAAATAACAATGGCGCTATAGTGGTAGGGATCTAACTCATCTAAGTTGGGGGATCCCTTTAGAAAATCATAAAAGGAGGTTCCTTCAACACCGAGATTAACTTGAGCGGGGTAGCTGACTCTTTTTTGAGCAAACGGGTAGTTTTTTTTCTTATCGGGGTTTTGTGTAAAAAAAGAGGCGTCGCTTTTTCCTTCCAGGATAAACTCTTTTCTCAAGGGGTGGCCATAACTTCTCTCATCAAAGGGATCGAGGACAAGCAGGTTACTGAGGTTCAGAAGTAAAGAAGGAGAGGAGCCTAACCCACAAATGAACTTGTTAAAAGCGTCGATCGCATATTCGTACCCAGGGTTTAGGGGGTTTTTATACTCTCTTTTGATGAAGGCTTTGCCAGCTTTTTGCAACGCACTTGCTCCAAAGGTATTGATTCTTACCGTTTGTGTATAGCGGGTTAAGGAGCTGAGCTGTCGTCCTTTTTTTTGGGGAAGCTCTAAACAGGTCACCTGACCATGCAAATATCCAAAGATGCGGGCGGGCCCTTTAAGCTTCTCTCTTCGTTTCCTCCCTTTTTCTTGGCAGACCCCCTTAATGTAGTGTTGGTAAACCTGAGTCACTTTTTCAAGGTCTGTCTTGATGGGAGACTGAGGGTTTTGTTTGGTAAACTGTGTCAAATGGTCGATGAGCTTGGTGAGATTGATGAAAAGGGGTGATTGAGGGGTGAGCTTTTCTCCATCAAATGTCTTGAGTGGTTTTTTTTCAAACAGAATGAGCTTTTCTGGGAAGGTAATATCAGAGAAAAAGGGGGGCGGGTTTTCAACCGTTTTAATCCTTTGAATAAGAGGGAAAAAAGAGGATTTTTTATGGGGGATGTTAGTGATTTCTTCTTCGAGGTTGACTTCATGAAGAAGGTAGTTAGATGAGCGCGCTTGATTAGATATAGCCACTTTTATCTCCTATATTAGTGGTTTCAATCTTTAGAAGATGCACAATGACTCAAATATAAATTTGTTGTAAAGAGTTTTTTCTGTACATTTTTGCACAATCGAGCCCTGCGACCTTGTTTCTCTACAAGATCTTACTTATGAGCCCCTCATTCTACACGATCCACTCCCCTCTCTTAGCCTCCAATCTCCCCCTCCACACTTTAAGGAGCAATCCTCTCCAGGAGCTCCAGATCCTCTAGCGGAACGATCCCTACTTTACTCCCCTCTTTCCCTTGTAGGATTAGCCTTTCTCCGGAGTAGCAAGCTCCATTGAGGAGATTTTCGATCTTCTCCAAAAAATCAAAATCCTCCTGGGACACCAGAACTCCCTTTTCCCCTTTCTTGCCTCGAAGGAGAATTCTTTCCCCTGCGTAGTAAGTTTTGGGAAGGAGTCCTTCGAGGTTTCCTTCTTCATCAAAAACAACCGAGTGTTTCATATGATTCTCCTTTATAAGGTTAAGCCATGGGAGCGATCTTTCGCCATAGCTCTTTCTTTTTGTAGTGCTTGATTTTGCACGATTTCTAATTCTTTTTGGTTTGTCACCTCATCCATCTCAGATCGAACATCGCTGGCCAACCCAGATTGATCAACTGTAACCTCTTGTCCTTTAAGAGCTTTTTCGCACATCCCTCTGAGGGTCCGATCGATGGCTAAGTCTCTGATCTCTTGGGATGCTTCTTGGGTGTTGATAGACGCTAGTCCCTTCGCAGCATCTTGGATCACGTTCTTCATGGTCACGATCTCTCTTGCTGAGGGTAGTTTCCCATGAGCAGCTTCATAAAGGTGCATCTGATATGTCAGCCTCTCTGCAAGCTTCCCTGAAGCGTTGATTTCGGGATCTGTGGTGACTCTTTTATACATCTCTTCTTGTTTTTGGAGGAACTTGAGCCCTTCATGGGTCTGCTTGAAGCGGATGCCTTGTTTTTCTGCAAAAGAGAGGTTTTGAGAGAGATCTTTTTCAAATCGTTCCCTATTTGCTGTTTCGTAAGTGTGGAGTAGATCGATTGCCCGGAGCTTGTCTACCAAGGAGAGTTTGTTTTTGCGCTCAAGCTCGTTTAAAACACTTTGTTGGAAGCGGTTTTTATCTTCTCTTTTTAAGTACCGATTAAGAGTGGCGGCTTCAACTCCATTGGGAAGAGGATCTGCGAGGTCCCATTTGGGTGGGAGCTTTTCAAAGACCTTCGGATGATCGATGGTGTAAATCTCTTTGGCACCTACTTTCTTGAGCTCTTGGCACACTTGATCTGCCGCTTTAAAGCCTGCTTCGTCATTATCGGGCCAGATGGTGACCTCTCGACCAACGAGAGGGCTCCAGTCTGCTTTAGAGACGCTACTGGCTCCTCCAGACCATGTCATGCAAATGAAATCTCGATCTGGAAATTTCTCAAGGGCTTTGTCGGCTGTTTTCTCCCCTTCAACGATCAAGACTGGGGCTAGTGGCTTCTCTTGTAGGTGATGGAGGTTATAGAGGGGTTTCTTTCCATTCTCGGGCTTGTAGCCCCGTCTTTGCCAGGAGAGCTTTTCGGGAGCATTTTTGAAGTACCCATAGCTTAACGGGGGGGTGATCTTCCGGGAGGGGTCCTTTTTGTCTTGAAGGCGGGTCACATAGTAGAGAAGATTCCCCTGCTGATCGTGGTAGGGGTGGCGCATGACTTCGGTATAGTAGTTGCTGATTTTTTGCTTTTCAAATGGGGGAGCTGGAACCTTTGGGTCTGGGGAGATGCTCACCCAGTCTGATGCTTTTTCAAAGGATCCTATGGGCTTTTGGAACTGAGCAGAGACTTTTATCTCACTTGCGATCCCTAAAAACTCCCCTGCCCAAGTGCGCGCTTCAGCTTTGTCTAGTTTTAACTCTCTTTCAATCAACTGAAGAAGGTTGCCCCCTTCTTGCCTTTCAAAGTCATAGAACTGGCCAGCTTTGGGTCCACTGTGAGAGACGGAAAGGGATCCCTTCGAGCCAAAGCGGTAGCTTTGGGCTGTTTTGGAGCTGGGACCATCGGGGAAAAGCTTATAGAGAAGGGGCTCTACATGGGAGGTTAGCTGCCCATTTAAGTCTTTTATTTTTTCGTTTTGGAGGGCTTTTTGTTCTTGGGCTTTTAGAGTGTTTTCATACTTTTTAGCATGGGTCTCGATGTAGTAGGTCGATGTGTCTTTTAAAAATCGGTTGGATTTTTCTTGAGAGAGGAATGGCCTTAACGCGTAGGCAGCTTTGTTTCTTGAGCTGCAGGCCTTTTGCCACTCTTGGAAGTGGATAGATTGAGGAGCGCTTTCTAGGCTTTCTCCACATTCGGCTTGGACAACTTCTCTAAGCTCTGAAGCTTTTGAAGCAGCGGTGAAGTAGGCGCTGAGAAGCTTTCTTTCTTGCTTCGGAAGATCATTCCTTGCAGATGGGCTCTTTTCGAGGCTTTTTGGAGAGTTTGATGGATTTGATTCTTGGTCATAAAGATCTCTCTCAAGTTGGTTGGTTCTGTTTTGCATCTTAACACGTTCTTTATTTTTTTCAATAGCTTGATCTTGTTCGGAGATTTTTTGTAAGAGCTTTTCCTGAGAGATTTTTTCGGGGGCTTCAGGGGGTTTTTCAAGAGTAGTCGCAAGCGGCGATAGATCGTTTCCGCGGTTAGAGGTTGCAGGGATTTGAGTGGAGTCTTTTGGCATCTGGGAAGATGTAGGGTTGTGACCACCATCTTTTGAGATTTGGGAGTCTGTAAGGACCTTAGCATCTCTTGGAAGCTCTTGGGGTTCTTCGTGTGCGGTTTTAGTGACTTCGTGTACTGTTCCCCTAGATGTGGTGATGCCGTCACCTCTGAAGCCAAAGAACTCGGAGCTTTGGGATCTGTCTTGCTTTTTTTGGATTAGGCCAAGGGTTTTGCCTTTGAGGTGGTCCCAGGCTTGGAGGGTCATTCCTTTGAAGCGCGAGGTGAGCTCTTTGGAGCTTTTGAGGGCTTGGATTTGGGAGTCTCGTTTCTCTAGGGAGGCCTGTTTTTCGATTTCTTCGTTATGTGTGTAGCAATAGGTGGAGCTTTTGGAGCCTTCTCTGAGGGCTTGTCTTTTGAGGTCGGAGAGGTTTGCGGCTTCTTCTTTGGGGATGAAGTAGTGGACTTCTTGGATGTGTCTGGTGAGCTTGACGTAGGCCATTTGTTTGTTGAGGTGGGGAGAATGGAGGATGTAGGCGCGGTCGACGGTTCTTCCTTGGACGCAGTGGGCTGTTGAGGCGTAACCGAGCTGGAAGCCGCGGTAGGTTTGGGGATCGAAGGTGATGATGCGGGTTTTTCGGTCGTTTTCTTGGAGGGCGACGGTAAATTGGTTTTTTTGTGCGCGGATGAGGATCCCTGTGTCTCGGTTGCGGACGCCGAGTTGGGGGTCTTTTTTGCGGAACTCGATGCAATCTCCTTCGCTGATGAAGATGGTGGCTTTGTCTTGGCTTCCTGAGATGACTTGGCATTGGAATTCTTGTGGGCTGATTTCTTTTCTTTGTTTTCGGACGAGGCGGACCATTTCGTTGAGGGTGCGGACTTCGGCGTTGGTGTGGGCGACAATGATGGTGCTATCTGGGGATTTTCTGGGGGGGTCTCGATGGTCGTTTGCCCATTTTAGGATGAGGGATTCGATGGCTTCTTTTTTTGTGAGTGACCAGTGGATCGCTCCTTGTGTGGAGAGTTTGTCTAGAGCTTCTCCTGTTTTTCCTGTGGCGAGATCTTTGGCGATGGATCTTGAGAGGGCTTTTTTTTGTCTTTGGATGTCTTGGAGGATCTCGGTGGGATAGCGGGTGCAGAAGAATTTGAAGGCTTCTCCTCTTTCTATGGGGGGGAGCTGGCTGCTGTCTCCTGATAGGATGAGCTTGGCTCCTTTTTTTTCTGCGAGTTTGAGGAGTTCTAAAAGGGGGCGGTTGCCGACTTTTCCGGCTTCGTCCAAGATCCATATTTCAAATCCTTTATGGAGCTCTCTTAGGCCATGTTTGTGGCTATAGAGGAAGCGGTAGAGGTTCTCTGCGTTTTTAAAGCCTTTTTCCTTAAGGACGTTGGCTGTGGCGTTATCGGGTCCAAAGGAGCGGACTGTGAGTCCTCTTTCTTCGTAAGTGTCTTTTAGGGCTTTGAGGAGGTAGCTTTTTCCGACTCCTGCATACCCTTGTATGCAGGAGAGTCCTTTTCCGTTTAGGATGTTTTTGTAGGCTTGGATCTGTTCTTTGTTGAGGTTTTTGGTGAATGGGGCTTGGATGGATGGGGGAATCTGTTTTTGGGGGGTTTTCTCGATCCGGTCGGCGATCCTTAGGATGTGGTTTTCTTCTTGGAGGATGGCTTTTGTGGTGAATGTGGGGAGGAGGGCTTGGGTCTTTTTGTCTCGGAGTTGGACGAGCTGGTCTTGTTTCCAGAATGCTTGGATGAGGTTGGGGGTTTTGTCGGCTGGGGTGTGTTTGAGGATGAACCTTTCGACATCGTCTTTGGTAAAGGTGCTTTGTCTATTGGTGATGGCTTTTAAGATGTTTTGGGGGTCACTGGCTGCGATGGCGTTGAGCTCGAGTCGTTTTTCGTGTTCTTCAAGGAGGGCAAAGGCTCTTCCTCGTAGACGGGCGGGTCCTAGGTGCTCTTGGGGAACGAGGCCGTTTTCATCGACTTTTAGGGAGAGTCCTTTGGAGAGGAAAAAGGTGTTCTGATGCTTAGCCCAGAGTCGCCCTACGTCGGGACCGCTGATGACTTTTCCTTTTTTGATGATGGGCATGAGGTCGGTGGCTTTTTTGTCTTCTAGTTCAGAGCCGTTTGGTTTGAGCCTTCTGGTTGTGAGCTGGGCGTGGGCATGCCAGTTATGTTCTTCGACGCTCATGCCTGGGTAGTTGGTTCCGATCTCTATGAAGGGGTTGGCGCGGATCTCTTTGGGTAGGGAGACGATGTAGTTCCCTTGCTTTTGTTCGATGACGGTTCCTATGGTTCCTCTGGGGATCCCGAGGGCTTCGTTGTCTTCGGTAAAGGTGATCTTCCGTTCTGGGGGGTGGATCACACATTCTGCTATGAGGCCTGGGTAGTGTTTTTGGATGAAGGTTCTTGTGAGAACGATGCGGTCTTCTAGGGTGATCTCTTTGTCATCGGGAAGGGCTAGGACTAAGTGCATGCTGACTTGGGCGTCTTTTCGGGCTTCTTTTTTTTCGGCGAAGTTCCAGAGGACTTCTGGGATTTTGAGGTTCTGATCGGCTCCGTCTGGAAGGATGATTTCGTGATGTGAGATGGTTTCTCGGTGGCTAAAGTCGTAGAGCTTGGGCTGTAATACGCAGTTCCCTTTGAAAAAGACGCGTGATCGGGAGAGATATGCGGATAGCTGACAGGAGTTTCGTCCTTCTGATCTCTTGATGAATTCTACTCTTCCAAATCCTATGGCCATTTTCTTGTTTCTATTTTGGGTTGCTTGGTTCTTGATATTAAGCGATAAAGGTTGAGTTTGCAAGGATTTTCTGAAAGCAAGTGTTGGCACAACACATATTGCGTCTAATAATCTTCACATCTCCTGGTTTGTTAGTGCAAAGTGGTGTTATTTTTTATTCTGAGTGGGGGTTGATGGGGAATATCTTGTATTGACTGGTTCTTGGGAACCTTCATAAGGAGGGGGTGGCTTTTAATGGCGCTCTATGGTTATGATCGATGATAAACACAAATGGAACCTGCAAGGATGTCTATGGGATTGGATCTAGAAGAAGAAAAAAAGAAACTAGCTGCAAAGAAGTCAAGAATTGAAGCGAAGGAAAAACGGCTGAAAGAGAAAGAGCGAAAGGTTAGAACCAGGCGCTTGATTGAGCTTGGAGGGTTGGTTTCTAAAGCTGGGATCGATGAGCTCGATAGCAATGCCCTTTTGGGCGCTCTTTTGGAGATTAAGGAGAAGGTTCAAGAAGAGACCTTGAAAAAGTGGCAGGAGAAAGGTGAGGCTGCTTTTGAAAAAGACAAGGTTGAAAATGGGGAGGCGCTGATTGTTGCGTTTGGAACAGAGCCGTCAAAAGAGATCAAAGGCAAGCTGAAAAATCTAGGTCTGAGATGGAATCGCTTTCGCAAGGAATGGCAGGGATATGCTCAAAAAGCACTTGTGGAAAAGGAGCTGCAGGGGCTGGATGTGAAGATCGAGGCGATCGATGGATAGGGGTGAGGAAATTTTCTTGAACCGCTTTTTTGTGGGGATGTTGCTGATGAGTGGTGTGGCGCTTCTTTTTTCTGTGTTTGGAGCGCGACTTCTGGGCTTAGTCCCCTGCTCTTTATGTAAGTGGCAGAGGGTTCCGTTCATGGTGCTGATTTTGGGGGCTTCTGGTGGGCTGTTTGGTTTCCGCAAGCGGGGCTTTTTTAGACTGGTGCAGGGAGCGCTTTTTTTGGGGATGGGGTTAGGTTGCATCCACTTCTTGATCCAGATGGGGGTTTTTTCGGGTTTTTGCTCTTCGGCTAGGGATTTTGGAACTCCTGAGGAGTTTGTAAAAGGGCTGCAGAGATCAAGCTGTTCTTCGATCAGCTGGCCTGTTTTGGGGGTGCCAGTCTCATTGATCAATGGATTGAGCCTTGGAACGGTTTTGGGGCTTTCGATCTATCTGAAGCGTAAATACCACCGCAGGAGGAGATCATGAAGGTTAAGGTGTCTGTGAGCCGGTTTTATCCGGAGGTGTTTAGAAGGAAGGGGGATGCTGAGAGGTACCAGTACAAGGGAACATGTGAGGTTCATCTTCTATTGGATACGATTGAGATGGACGTCAGGAATATCACCTACCGGATCGATCATGAGGGAAAAATCACACTAAAACCCCCTTTTAGGATCCACTCGAATAAAAAAGCGGGGATCAAGCCGAGGCTTGTCCCCTCTGTGGTGTTTAAGGAGGCGGGGGTGTGGCAAGAGGTAGAAAGTAAGGTCAGGTGCGAGCTGTTGAAGGGGGTTGGAAAGAAAGCTAGGGGGAAATGGTTGCAGCTGGAGTTTTGGGGTCAAGGCAGATATTTAGAAACATCGAAGTTTTTTAGAAAAAAGTTGAGCTAAAAAAGCTTACATGCTAATATCATTTCCATAAAGAAGGAGAAAAAATGTTAGCAACAAACTGTTTCCAGTCATTTTCAAGTAAAGTCTTTAATTTCTGTGTGTATGAGGGCTTTTACCAAGCTGAACTCAAGACAAAAAACACTCTTACATCCAAAAGTTCCCATTTTAATTTTAGACAGTTTAGTTCAGATAATTCTATTGGCCTATTCAGTCGGCAAAAACGCATTAATGAATTAGAAAAAGCATTCTTTAAAGCACTCCCGAAAAATTTCAGAAAAGACTTTTTTGCCGAAATAAGCAATGGAAAATTCACTGGTGAGCTCGACAATGCGGTTTTAGCTTTAAACATACTGAAAGGGTTGCCTTTAAGCACACTTGACCTCCCAATTATTCAAGGGGATTTGGGGGGTTTAGGCTCTAGCTCTGATAATATCTGGAAGGATAAACACTTGGACATAGTAAGCGCTCGATCTCTCCCCGGTTTATCAGATAAGTATCATACAGTTACTGGCTCTAAAGTAACCGAGGTAGTAAAAAATTATACTTTTTATAATAAGGGCTTTCATCTAGTTGAAATTGGCTGTTTAAGTGGTCACGATGCTAGGTTAATATGCAAAGACTTTGCAGAGCAAGGCAAGAAGGTTTCTAGTTACACAGGAATAGATATTAATAAAGCAGGGCTGATTGCAGGCGCCTGCCTACAGCAACACGAGCCTTGGATAGATGAATTTATGATGGTCCATGGAAACTCTGAAATATTGAAAAATTTTCAAACTCCCCATTTAAGACGTATCGGAAAAGAAAAGAAACTGATTTTATGTAACAAATTAATATCAGCAGTTCCCCCTATAGACGGGGAAAGGATTCTAAAAAATATCTCAACATACATGAATCCCAGGGACTGCGCATTAGTGAATTTTACCATACATGATGCAATTTCAAAAAAAATCATAAAAAAAATTAGCAAAAAAAAGAACTCCTCTTTTAGAGCAGAAAAAGAAAACGGAAAAGTTAATATCTATGAAAAACGAAATGTCCATGTACAAACCATTTTTGAGAAAGACTATTTAAAAAAAATGCTTAAAACGCTTAATCTCGCTGTAATTAGTGTACTACCTATTAACGAACTTAAAGAAAGCGCAGAAAGCTCAAATGTAGAGAATTACACGGTAGATATCTACAACCGAGACTTTGCATTGTTAGTCATTAAGGAAGAAAGTATATAACCATTCAAAGGAGAGTCAAAATGATCAATACTGGTATAATCTTAGGGCTACAGATAAGAGCCACATCTGTAGCAATGTTCTCTACTAGTTCACTTAACAAAAACAAATATATTGAAACAAAAATAAGTTCTTTAAATCTCTTTTCTGAGGTAATGTTAGAATCAGTAAAAAGTCCCAATGAAAAAAAACAAATTTCCGAACGCTTTGATAAAGAAATTAGTGAAATAAAAAAAGCAGCACAAAAGCAAGATCAATTTGCAAATATTGCAAGCAAAATTATTGAGAAAAATAAAGATAAAGACTGAACAACTTCTTTTCTATAAGCCGAATGGTTGATTTAGAGGTCGGTCCTAAATCGACTGAATTAAAAGTTTTCACCCTGAGCCCAAATCGCTTAAAGCCTTTGAGAATCAAGGGATTTAGCTAAAACATCGCTTTGCGACAAGTTTAAGCTTCGCTCCGCCTTCAAGGTGAAGGCTTTCAACCATCACGGAAGGGATAGTAATTGCTTTTCGCTCACATGAAGTAACATGTGAATCCACGGGCCAGCAAAAGTGCTTCTCCAGTACTTAAAGGTGTATAGATGGATATTCTCCCATCCCATGGCGAGTTGGAGCCCCTGGAAGTTTGTGGCTCCATCTACAAGAATGCATCTCCATATGGGGGGATCAAGATCGAGGAGAGGTACCTTTACTGTAAAATTTCTCCCATAGCTGTTAGCTGTCAAAATGGTATGTTTTTGCTCACTGGAAGTTTAGAAGCTCAAGAGAGGTGGTTGCTGACCTTTTTTGTCATCTCAAACATGCTAATCTCTTTTTTACTTCCTAAAACCTTGGCAAGCTTTTCATCTGGGATGATGTTTCGCTTGTTTTTTGGGTTTTGCATTTTATTTTTTTTGATGTAGTCCCAAAGTTTTTTTGTGACCTGAGTGCGAGGCATAGGTCCTTTCCCAACAATTGCTGAGAGTGCATCACTGACTGCCCTGGGTTTCATAAAAGCGGTGTTTGCCATTTTTTTCCTTTGGGTTGGTGTTTATGGGCAATGCCATTGTTCTTCATCCTCGATAAATTTTCAAGTGCTTTCCAAACATTTTCTCTGCTCTTTGAGTTTTTTAGCTGACTACCAATTGGATAGAGACAACCTGTTGACCTTCAGGATGTAGTGCATAAAAATTACGCGTTATATTTTTTTTGAACTGAGTTAGGACAAAAGAGCTTCTTAGGAGGTTAAGATGAGCGCTTTTTTATCTATTTTGTTTGTTTTTGCTCAGGTCTCTTTTTTGGATGTTTGTTGCGATGGGAGAGGTCCGGTGGTTCATGAGTGGTGGACCTGCTCTGATTGTGGCTATTCAAATCGAGTTGGCACGGTAAGGTGTGAGCGGTGCTATAAGAGCAAATAAGTTTTTTAGGGGAAGGGGGCTTGAACGGTTGGGCTTGTCTCAAAATAGGCCGATTTAAAGTCGATGAGCTGTAAGGGTAAGAGGGTTTCTCCTTTGAGAGTGGGATTTTTGGCAAACCGTTTTTTTAGGCTGCAGATGGGGATCACGGGCATCTGCTCTAGGAGGTGCTCTTCTGCTTGTTTGAGGAGATGGGTTCTTTGGACGGGTGAGAGGCTGGCTTTTGCTTGATCGAGAAGGGTGATGTAGTGGGGATCTTCCCAAAAGCTGGTGTTATTGGTATTGTCTCGGTTCCGGAAGATTTCTAAGATAAAAATAGGATCTAAGACGCTGACGTTCCAGGCTAGAAATCCGACATCATAGTCCCCTCGACAGAGGGCATCGTAGTGGATGTTCCATTCGGTTTGTTTTAGGGTGACTTTATGGATCCCTAAGGCGTCTCTCCACTGGTCTTGGATGGCTTGGGCAATCCGATGGTGGATTTCGACGTTGGCTACGTAGCTCAGGGTGATTTCTGGGAAAGTTTTTCGTGTGAGGTTGAGCTCATAGAGAGCTTCTTCAAAGAGCTTTTTAGCTTGATTGGGATCGTTATCTTGAAAAAGGGGTTTTTCTGATAGGGTGATGGCAGGGGGAAGGATCGAGGCTCTTGGGATTCCGGCTTGATGGAAGACGTTACTGACAATAGACTTTCTATCGATGGCATAGGAGAGCGCTTGTCGGATTTTTTGGTGGTTGAATGGGTATTTTTGGGTGTTGATGTTAAACCAGTAGATTAAAACGTCGTCGTATTCCTGATTTAGGGTCTCTGAAGAGGTGTCGTAGGAGACTCTAACAAAGGGGGAACCGACCCAGTCGAGCTCTCCTTTTTCAAACATGAAAAGGGTGGTTAAGGGATCGTTGATGATGCTAATGGAGATCCCGTCTAAGTAAACGTGGGAGCAGTCCCAGTAGTGGAGGTTTTTGGTTAGATGAATCGAATCGTTTCTCTTCCAATGGTCTGGATGGAAGGGGCCGTTGCAAATAAGGGGAATCGTGGTGCCCCACTTAGGGTTGTTTTCAGCGATATGTTTGGGGATCGGAAAGAAAAAAGAGAGGGTCGTAAGCTCTAGAAAATAGGGAGTGGGGTGCTCAAGATCGACAACGAGGGTGTTGGGATCGATGGCTCGCACTCCAACCTCTTGAGAAGAGACCTCTCCTTTTAGGGAGGCTTTTCCTTTTTTGATATCATAGAAGTAATAGGGAGAGCGGCAGACAAATTTAGAATGGGGATCCATGGAGCGTTTCCAGGAGTACTCGAAGTCATGGGCAGTTAAAGGGGTTCCATCGCTCCACTTTGTCTCTCTAAGGTGAAAGGTGTAGGTTTTTTGATCTTCAGAGATGATGACCTCTTTAGCAAGGGCAAGCTGCGGCACTCCGTTTGAATCTTTTCTCATCAGCCCTTCAAAAACTAGGGAAATCACCTGCTCTGAATTGGTGTCATGGCTTTGGGAAATGTCCATTGACTGAACGTCAGAGACCAGGGAAATCCTGAGGGTTTGCTCCGATTTATCAAAGTGGCATTTTTGAAAAAAGATCAAACATCCTGCAATTAAAAGGATTGCCAAAAGGATCCATGCAGTTGATTTTTCAGCGTCTACTTTTGATAGTTTCATTTTTTGCCTCTTATGGATACTCTTTCGAAAGGATTATAAAAAAATTGAGTCAATAAAGTAAAGGTACTTTTTGGTCTTTAGAGGGTGTCATCAAAAGGTGGTCAATCCTTAAGCTCTTCCTATGGAAAATTTCATCGTTGTCCTGCTTCGAAAGCCCGATTTGGGCTTCCTGCATCGGACGCCTTGAAATTTCCTCATAGTAAGTTCTTCTTTATTGACCATATTTTGACGACACCCTTTAGGGAACTCATATTTGTGTAAAGTCTGTTCGAAAATACTTTTCAAACAAGCGGTTTTTTGCTAGGATTTTCGTTTTGAAATGGAGTCTGGTGATGAAAACAAGCTTTGAAGAAAATGTCTATGCTCTAGTAAAAGAGGTAATGGGATTTCAGTACCGCATTGAATCGATCGATCGTATGTGGGATATCCTATTTCCCGACAAGAAAAATAAGTATCACTATATCAGGCTCCTGAAGTCTCACGGAAGCTTTTATCTGTTCCTTATAGACGGCGATCTTTGTAATTTAGAGATCGAGCAAAATAAGTCTGTCCAAGCTGGATCATCATCTGACTTTAGTTCGTATGACGATGGGAGTGAGAACCCTGAAAAATTTTGGGACCCTCTTATCACCTCCGCGCGCGAGTGACTTAAAAGCGCGAATAAAAATCGGTCTTATCCCCTTAACCGGAGGTATGGCATTGTCCCAAGCTCTCTGCTCAAAGCTTCCCTCTCAGACTTCTATCATATTGATAAGGAATTAGGGAAAACGAAAACCAAAAAGTTCCTCGCTCTTTTTGAAGAGGGGTATTTTCGTGATCCGGATCAGACAACAAGAGATTCCATGACCGTTAATGATTATTTCGAGTATTGCAAAATCGCCTATCTTGCAGGAAAACGGAAAGGGGACCACATCGACAAGACTATGACTGGCCGCGAAATGTACCAACGTTATGCTGATGGTCATGATGAAGATCTCTTGGAGATCAATCCCGACTCAAAGTCTGACTTTGCAGACTAGATCGATGATAAGCACCCCAAAAAAGAGCGTGGGGGCCACCCTTGGGAGATCAAAAGAGGAGGCAATACAACCCACATTGATCTGAGAGTTTCCCGCCCCTCTTATTATAGAGATGAGGGTTTTACAGTCTCTATAAGCAGCGCTTCGATCGGCCGACTCAAAGAGGCCATCTCTATGTTCCTAGGCATCCACCAAGCTGGCTTGCCTATTACCATCAGCGACGCAGAAGGCATCTATAAAAGGCTCTTGGCTCAGGATAATTTTGGTATTGTCCCCTGCTACGGCTCCTTGCATCGCGCTAATCAACGGTTCCACGAGCATGAGGATGTTTATGATGTGTTATACTTTGATGATTTAGGGCGTTATAAGCGAAGGATCGTACCTTTCATCATTTGGAAGCCTCTACCAATCCTTAGACCTATAAATTAATTGAATGAAGCATCTATTAATCCCACTTTCCTTCGCCCATAATTTTTCTTTTAAAAAATGAGAAAGAAAACGGTATTTTTTCAGCAATCCACTTACTAAAAATAGATTATCAAAAAATCTTACTTTCTTGCGCAGGTTTTTGCTGCAGGGCGTTCTGACAAGAAAGATTTGACACTATTTTCCCTAGAGAGAAAACCATAAACTCCACCTCCGCATATCTAGTTGGCGACAGCTTTTCTTGAGGGTGGCTTTCGTAAGTTATTTATATTCAATAGAAAACAAACTGTCAAACCTTTCTTATCAGAACACCCTGCTTGCTGTATTTAAAATCGCGCAATAAACGCAATTTAATGTTTGAAGCGCGATTTTTAAAAATTTATATTTCGCGCTTCAAGCGGAATTTTTTTCTGAAGCACAGATGATAAAGCCACAAAAGTCCAGGCCATATTAATCACACTCAAGACCACAATTTAACCCTTAAGAAAAAGTTTTAAACAAAGCCTCATTGCCAATAGGACGATAAGATGTTACAAGCTTTTTTAAAGCCGTAGTCTAACCCACAATCGGCTGCTAATCTTTCAAAGGTTTCTTGCCAACTGTCTGGAGGAGTCGGTGCAGATGAGGGCACAGGTAGCTTCTCTCGGCATTGAAATGTATTTTCTAGACACTGTCTGACCTGTTTGCGATTAAGTCCAGACTCAATCAATAGAACCACATCAACTAAGTCTTTGACCCTTGAGTTCTCGCGGTTTCCTCTTTTGACTGTCATGGCATGAATTTTCTCAGCAAATTGCTGCTCAAGCGATATCGCTTCAAAGTGGGCTGGAGAAATTCCGTAGAGTTCAAGTAAGTTATCCCCTTTAATTTCCTCTGTTGGTGGTGTAAGAGCATCACCCATTCCAACATCTAAGGCAAATGCAACAAATAGTCTTCCGGCTACGATGCTGCGTATAGAAAACCGGAATCCACCGCCAGGCGCCGATTCAATGAGTTTGACTGGAGATCCTATTTGGAAGGTAAAGTGATCATCAAGCTCTAGTACCGCACACCGCTGCAATTCTTTAAGAAGGGTTTCTTTTTTCTGCTCTATGGAGCCCATTACCTTTAAACGTGTCCCAAGATCCAAATCTTTTGTCGCACGTGAAATCTCAAAACGCACTTCCAACGCATAGCCCCCTTTTAGCACCCAGGGGGAAGGTTTTGTAGCAAATAGACGCGCTAAGAAACGCTCAAAAGCAACTTTTCTGCGAATTCTTTGTAAATCAATGCCTCTATTTTTTGAAGCAGCTTGGAGTTGGCTCTCTAAACTTTGAGAGACTGTAAATTAAACTGTGTAAACGCCATTTAGATGCCTCCCAAAGTTGGGAGCCTTTCTTCATAGGCTACCCCAAAATATGAGAGTGCTTCTTTCC
>NZ_JAAEJV010000037.1 GCF_015356785.1 Candidatus Neptunochlamydia vexilliferae
TGCAAAAAAAAACATTTTACACAAAAATACAAAGGAAGGAAAGTAGAAACTTTACTTAACCCTAAATATGTTGAAAATCAGCTAATTCCTGACACGCCAGGCTAGAGGAAAAGAATGGGTCATTTAAACAACCAAATGGGAAAAATGGGAAAAGTTATCACAGCCAACTTCAAGCCCTCAACGGTTTCTCAGCTTAAAGAAGCTCTTGCACAAGAGTTCTTATCCTTTGTCCTTATTACCTGTTCTGAAGATGATGGAAAGTTTAACATCGAAATGGATGTTAAAGGAGATCCTGACTTGGTAGGTTGTATGGTCGATGGAGCCAAAAACCGTTTAGATTAATCCTCATCTCTTGTACCCTAGTTTAAAGGGCTTTGTACAAGTGAGGCTTTACCAGATTTCCTTTTTTATTCACCCATAGCGCTTTGGCCATGGGATTCATCTTTCAAGAAAATCTGACTTTGTCTCGCTCGCCTCTCACCTTCCAAAAACTGCCGTGTACAAAGCCTAAAGGGTACAAATATGGTTGAAGATTATGATGCTTGGTTTGAGAAAAACCGTGCGCTCCTTTTAGAAGACTTTTTCACATTTTTACGTTTTCCCAGTATTAGCACCGATCCTGCATATACAAACGATCTCTTGGCTTGTAAGGATTGGCTTGTTGCTTATATGGAAAAAAGTGGGCTCAACACTGAAGTGTGGGAGACCAGTGGTCACCCCACTATCTTTGCTTCCCATCTTGAGGCGGGCGATGCAGCCCCCACCCTCCTTTTTTATGGCCACTATGATGTGCAACCTTCCGCCCCTCTTGAAAAATGGGAGAGCCCCCCATTTGAACCAGAGGTGAGGGGTCATAAGGTCTATGCTCGAGGAGCAATCGACAACAAGGGGCAGGCATTTTATACCCTTCTTGCCATCCGCGCCTTTTTAGAACGGACCAAAAATGCCCCCGTCAACATTAAAGTCTTGATCGAAGGGGAAGAAGAGATTGGAAGCTCCGGGTTAGAAGCGATTGCTGAAGAAAAAAAAGAGGCGCTTAAAGCCGACCACATCTACATTGTTGACCTCGATATGTATGCAGAGGGGATTCCCGGTGTCACCTTAGGGGTGCGTGGTGTCGCCTCTTTAAATGTGACTGTCCACAATAGCAACGCCGATCTTCACTCGGGAACCTTTGGGGGGATTGCCTTAAATCCGGCCCGCGCTCTTGCCACCACTTTAAGCAAACTTTGGGATGAGAAGGGAAAAGTGACCGTTCCCCACTTTTACGATGGGGTAAAAGAGGGAGGTTTAGAGGGACTTGATGAGGAGATCGACCTTAAAAAAGAGAGCGCTCCCTTTGAGATTAAAGTGTTCCAAGGAGAAGGGGACTATTCCCTTGTCGCGTCAAACTGGGTCCGCCCCACCCTTGAGATCAATGGGCTAGAAAGTGGTTATACCGGTGAAGGGTATAAAACGATCATTCCCGCAGAGGCGATGGTCAAACTTTCTTGCCGCCTTGTTCCCGGGCAAGATCCCGAGAAAATTATCGAGGCATTAGCCACCTTTTTGAAAAGTAATCTCCCTGCAGGTATAGGGATGAGTTTTGAGAAAGGACATGGAACCCCTGCGATGATCACAGCGCCCGATTCAGCCACCGTTAAAGGGGCGATAGCCGCTTACGAACGGATTTTTAGTGCAAAGTGTCGCCGTCAGCTTTGTGGGGGGACAATTCCGATCGCCCCAAAACTTGCCGAGATCTGTGGGGGAGAGATTGTCCTCATCGGAATGGGGATCCCTTCTGATAGCATTCATGCTCCGAATGAAAACTTTGGGCTCGACCGTTTTAAACAAGGCTTTTTGTCGATCACCCAACTCCTCGAAATCTTTGCCGAGGGAGGCCCCGATGCATGATATGATAAAAAAGTGGGCGAATTTTTCTGATTCCGAGACCAAACCTCTTTTCTGGATGCTTTTAGGGCCCCTTCTCATCATCCTGACGATGACCCTGAGCACCAGCCCTTTTCTTCCAGCTGTCACCACCCTAGGAGTGATCCTTTCTTGGCACTATCGCCTTAAAGGGTTTGCCCTCACCCTGATGGTCTTTACCCTGTTTCTCTCTTTCCGCTTTTCCCGCTATGAAGTGTCCTTTTGGGAACTGGGCTGGGGCCTTTCCCTTGCTCTGGGGCTGACCATCTCTTTCCTCTCGATGGAAGAGCTTAGAAGCTACTATGCCAAACAACGAAGAGCCAAAGAAAAAGCAGTTGCCGATCTCCAACTTTCCCTCCAAGGCTTCGAAGAAAAAACAGCGATTGAAAGTCGAGTTCAAGAAAAGGAGATCGAAACCCTCAAAGAAGAGCTCCACTCTTCCCGCTCCGAAGTCGAAGCTCTTCTCAACCTAGTTGAAGTGAGCCAAATCGAATCAGACAAAACCCATAAGCAGAGTGATGGGCTCATTAAAGAATCGCTCGAGATGCACCGCGAAATCGAAATCCTCAAAGACAAGCTCGACGGACAAAAAGAGCGGCTGGCATTCTTAGAAAAAGAGCATGCTACCTTTGCCGAGCTCTCTAAAGAAAGGCTTAAAACGCTCAATACCTACCGGGTTGAGCTCCACCAAGCCCGCGCTCTCAACGAAACCTACCAAAAGCAGCTCCAAAAAGCGCGCGAGTACTTCCGCTCCCAAAAGAAGGTGGCTCCTCCCCAAACCTCGAATCAAAAGGGAGTTCTCGAGGCCCTTGAAAAGGACAAAGGGAGGATCAAGGAGAGCTACGACCAGATCTTAGAAAGCTACCAAACGCTCAGAACCTCCCTTGAGGAGAAGAAGGCCACCCTTGCCAAGGCCCCCGATGAGGCCCTTGCCTTCGAGGTCGAGAAGCTCACCCTAGGGGTCAAAGAGCGAAAGAAGATCTTCGAAAAGACCAAATCGGAGCTCGTTTCCCTCGAGCGGGAGATCTTTGTCATCAAGAAGGGGCTCCAGGAAGAGGGCGCGCTAGGTTAGTCGTCTTATTATTAATGGCTTGCACTTTTATCTTTACATATGATATCAATTGTGATATCATATGTGTATGGGCAAAGTAGAGAAGCTAATACAAAAGGTTCTTCAAAATCGGTCTATTTCTTATAGTGATGCAGAGCGGCTTTTGAAGAACTTGGGTTTTGAGGTGATATCTTGTGGTTCGCACCACGTTTTTAGAAAGAAAGGATATTCGAAAAATATTTCTATTAAAAAAAGACCTCAGCTGCTTCCCTATCAAATTAGAGATGTCAAGGAGGTATTGAGGGATCATGGCTACTAAGAAAAAAAATCTCAGCTACTATCTTAACTTAAAGTGGAGTTATACAGTAGAGCAGGAAACTTATAACCGAAAGATGTACTACGTCATACGTGTGAATGAGCTTCCTGGTGTCTGCACCGATGCAGAAACCATTGAAGAAGGGATAGAGGAAATTAAAGAAGCCATTAAAGCTGCAATCAAGCTCTATCTAAAGCAGGGAGATCCCATTCCAGAGCCAATTGACAAAAAGAAATTCAAAGGGAATATCTCTTATAGAACCACTGCTGAGAGACATTATTTATTAAGCAAAATTGCCCTTCAAGAAAATAAATCGCTCAGCAAAACCTTGGACTCTCTTCTTGATCGAGGGATTGAAGAGTTCGGATTGGCTAGGGCAGAGTCAGAATCTCGTACCCGTCATCGGTGATGAGGACGGTATGTTCCCACTGGGCGCTTGCCTTCCCGTCGTCGGTGCGGGCGGTCCAGTGGTCGTTGGGATCGATGGTTCCTGAGCGGACGCCGGCGTTGATCATCGGCTCGATCGTAAAGGTCATTCCAGCGGCGAGGGGAATATCGAGGTTGTTATAGCAGTGGGGGATCTGAGGCGCCTCATGAAACTCGATTCCTACCCCATGGGCAACGAACTGATTGACCACCGAGCACCCTTCTGAAGTCGCGTAGTCCTCAATCGTTTTTCCAATCTCAGAAAGGGGAAGACCAGGCTTTAAGATCTTGATCGAGCGCATGAGACACTCGTACGAGACATCGACTACCTTTTGCTTTTCCTCGGAGATGGGGCCGATCGAGACCATCGCGCTACAGTCGCCGTAGTACCCCCCTAAAATAGCAGTGGTGTCGATGTTCATGATGTCCCCTTCTTTTAGAGGTTCATCGTTGGGAATCCCATGGCAGATCACTTCGTTAAGGGAGGTGCAGATCGCCTTAGGAAAGGGGGGATGACCATAGCCGAGAGGAGCAGGAGTAGCTCCCGCTTCTTTATGAAGTTGGACCGCATAGTCATCGAGCTCTTGAGTGGTGACCCCCTCTTTAGCCATCGCGCAAACCTTTTTGAGGATGTTAGCAGAAAGCTTGCAGGCTCGCCGGATCCCTTCGATTTGCTCAGGGGTTTTTAGGATGATCTGATAGTTTTTATAGTAATCATTTTTGACCGTTTCAAAGGTCTCGGGAGCGTGGAAAGGGTGGTGACACTTCTTCCATTTCTTACCACTTCCACACCAGCAGGGATCATTTCTTGCAATCATGGAGCGAATTATAGGAGAATAGGGTTGTTTTGTCTAGGGATAAAAAACTTTCTTAAGGGTCAGCCCATGGGCGGGTGCTGCAGGTCCTGCAAGGGTGCGGTCTTTTTTTTCGATGAGAAGGCGGGCCTCTTCTAACGAAAGCTTTCCCTGGCCAATATAGACGAGGGTTCCAACAATGTTCCGAACCATTTTATAAAGAAAATTCGTTCCTCTTACCGCAATCTGCAAAAGGGGGCATTCCTCTTTTATCTCAAGGGAGGTTAAGGTGCGGATGGTCTTTTTTGGCTTAGGGTCGCAGGCATTGGCAAAGGTGGCAAAATCGTGGGTGCCGATAAAGAGGGGAGCGGCTTCTTTCATCCGCGCAATATCGAGAGGGGTGTGGATATGCCACGCGATGTGGCGGTGGAAGGGGGATGCGACACCACCAAGCGAAAGGTGGTAGTGATACTCCTTGCCCACATTATCGAGGGTGGGATGGAAGGTATCGTCCACCTCTTCAAGACTTGTCACCCGGATCGTTTTTGGAAGGAGCTGATTGAGGCTAATTTTTAGACGGCTGAGCTCTTTTTTCTTCTCGGTCCGGTAATTGACCACTTGCCCCTCGGCATGGACCCCTGCGTCGGTCCGAGAAGCTGCTTGCAAGGTCATGGGCTCTTGGTAAATCTTTTCGAGGACCTCGCGAAGGGTTCCTTCGATCGAGGGGCCATCACTCGACTCCTGCCAGCCGAAAAAGTCGGTCCCATCATAGGCAATGACTAATTTAATGTTCATGTGGAACAGGATAGCACAAACTGGGCAATTCCTTCGAGAAACATTTGAACGGCCATGAGGGTTAGAAGGAGACCCATGAGTCGCTCACAGGCAGAGATGGCTTTGACGCCAAGGACTTTTTTGAGGAAAGGGGCGCCGATGAGAACAATCAGGGTGAGGAGCCAAGCCAGGCAGATCGCTCCAACGACAAGGGACATCGGCTCTTGGTGAGAATAGATCATCACCGCAGCCAAGCTAGAAGGACCTGCAATCAGAGGGATCGCCAGGGGGACGATAAAGGGTTCCCCTTGGATAGACCCTTCTGCAAAGGAACTTTCTCCCTTGGGAAAAATCATCTTTAGAGCAATGATAAAGAGGACAACCCCCCCTGCAATCATAATAGTCTCTTGCCCAATTTTTAAGATATCGAGGAGGTATTCTCCCAAAAAGGCAAAGAGGATAATTGTGACAAGGGCGATCAGGAGTTCCCGTATGATAATAAAGATCTGCCGTTTTGTAGGGACCTCTTTTAAAACGGCCATATAGATGGGGATGTTTCCCACCGAGTCCATCAAAATAAAAAGGGCAAAGGTTGTTTCTAAAAGGAGATAGTAGTCCATCTCCTTACATATGCCAAACCCTCTGTTTAAAAGATAGAGAGAAGTTGCTTTTGAAATTCAGGGTTTTCTTTGCACTCTTCCTGGTAACACTCGTAAAGGGTAATCATAGCCAAGGAGGCTGTTATGGGGAAGATGAACATTCCAGGGATGACAAAAAGAGCTCCATAAGCCATCAGCTCAATCATAGGGATCAAGCAAGAAGTAGAAGCTTTAACGAGGTCAATGAGCGCTTCGTAGTTTTCATTCCAATGATTTGTTTTCATCCACGCTTCAAACGACTTGGTGACATTCCCACTTTTTAAGTAGAGTTGAGACAAGGGGACTAAAAGACCTGCTAAAGGGATCGTCCTTCCAAGGAAAGAGGCATAGGTTTTAAGAAGAAGGGTCGCTTGAGCAAAAGTTCCTAGCGATTCCTTACTCGAAGGATCGATATTCTTGAGTTTTTTAACAATTTCTTTCAGAGCTTCTACCTTGAAGAAATCGAGCTCACCTTTTGCATATTTATAAGCATTCTCAAGCACTTGCGCGTTTTTCAAAGTTTTTTTAACGTTTTTCGGAGCTCCAAGTATCGAAATGAGCGCCCCGAGCGGTTTAAAAAATCTTCTGTCAATTATCTTGGTATTTATCTTGGGAAGATTCCAACTACTTCGATCTAAACTAAAAAAAAGTCCTTCCATAATCACCTACAAACTCTTTTGTTAATTATTATAAAGTTAGATGTATTTATAATTCAATAACAACAAAAACTTTATTATTTCATTTTTATTATTAAAATAAAGTCTCTGTTCTTTTCAAAAGCAGCAGCGGTCCAATTGGCCGATCCGATAATAAGAATTTTTTGATCGATCTGGGCCCATTTATGGTGGCAGAGCTGGAGCCCTGAGCTGATCTTTACCCGTATCCCCGCTTCTTCTAAGGCTTCTAGTGCCTTTTTGCTTGCCCCATGAGAGGTGGTTCGGTCGAGAGTGAGAGAGACCTTCACCCCTCGCTCGTGGAGTTCAATAAGTTTCTTAACAAGGAGGGGGTGGGTAAAGGTAAAAAGAGCTGCGGAAACCTCCCTTTCCCCCTGGTCAAGGGCCTCTAAAAGGGCCTCCAGCCCTTTTTGGCTCGGGAGGGAGAAGTAGTGGAGGCTCCGTCCTCCGACCTCCAGAACCCTTTCCTCAACCCGTTTCTGGCTTAGGGCCTCTGCAAGCGCGGGGGCATAGAGCCCCACCATAAGGTTGTCATGCATCTTCAGGGAGGAGGTCGTGAGGTTAGCCGACCCTAGAAAAAGGGTCTTTTGATCGATGATCCAGATCTTTTCATGCATCAGTCCCCGCCCCTTGATCGGGTGAAAATGGACATTTTTCCACTCGAGTGTTTCCAGCTCAGGGGAGGCTTTTTTGTGGTAGTAGAGGTGGACGAGCATCCCTTTTTCACCCTTTTTTTTAAGAAGGGAGAGGACCGCTTGATCGGTGAGGGCATAGGTGTGGAGGGTGATCGAGTGTTTAGCCCTTTTTAGAGCTGATAGCAACGTTTTTTTGAGGTCATCGCGCTTATCTGTGGAGTAAAGGTGGAAGGGGGTCTTTTCTGTGGGTAGGGGAACCCAAGTTGCGTAAAAAACAAGGCCAGCGCAAAGGAGCGCTGGCAAGAGAGTACTCCGTTTTAGAAGGCTTTGATTCAATTTGCACTCAGATTTCTGGTTCTGGTGGCCTTGAAAAATCGAGAGCATTGTCCAAAAGACAAGGCGAGATTTTGAGAGGTCTTCAGGGCCAAAAAGATGAGCCAAATTGGATTAAAGACTTTTGACACGGGGTACTAAATGTGTTGGCCTTGAGCACGGAGCTCGCGAACAACGGCGCTTAGGCCCCGCTTGTCGATGGTTCGCATCGCGCTTGTTGAAAGCTTCAAGGTGATGAAGCGGTTTTCTTCAGAAAACCAAAATCTTTTTTTAACCAAGTTAGGGAGAAAGCGGCGCTTGACCGTTCCTGTGACGTTCAGACCGATCCCTTTCTTCTTCTTAGCGATCCCGCGGATCGAGTAACTTTTTCCTCGACGAGGCTTTTTCCCCGTCACCTGACATTTCTTAGACATCTGTTAAACCTTTATTTTTCTAGCAATCATAACACCCCAAGGAATTTCCTTCAAGAAGTTTTGTTTAAAGAAATTCTGTGGTACACTTGCCGTTGAACCTAAGGTAAAAATGGCAACACTCCCTCCAAACAGCTATATGCCGAGCGTGAGTCTCGTTATTCTTAATGGGGTTGGCTTGCTTGCGAGTAAAAAAGAAATTTCCACCCTTCAAAAGGTGGGGATGATCGCTTCTGCTGCTTTTCAGGCCTTCCGTCCCCACTTTGAGGAGAACCTAAATGAGCGTTGGGGAGAAGAAAATGTCTTCCCCTGTTGTAATGCGTTACCTTTTGTGGTGATGCTGTTTGCAGTGTGGAAAAAGGAAGCTTCTTGGGAAGAGTGGGGGCGTGCCACTGCTATTTGGGGAGCTGTTCACTGCTTGACAGGCTTTTTGGCGCGCGCTATTTACTATCAGCCTCCTTTGCATCCTCCTCCTCTTCAGACAGGAGTTAGCTTTAATAATCAGCAGGAGACTCCTCTTTGGATAAGAGATCACTCTAAAGAGATGAAGGAGCTTTCTAAAACCGAGCTACAAAAGCGGCTTAATAAGTTGAATGAAGACAAAGCCGGCAAAGCAAAGAAAGGAAGAGGTTCTTATAAAGAGAATCTTAACGCGTCAAAAAAATACCCTAATCTATTTTTAGGCTTTGTAAAGGCCTATTGTCGGTATCAAGGATCTTGGGAGTATGTCTTTAAGTATATTAAGAAAAAAACATTTGAGTCATTGGATTTGCAGCTTAATGCTTGGAACCTTCTACTTCAAGAACCTTTTTCTCAGATAGACCAACCTATAAAGATAACTATTCGGGTGTTTAACTCTAAGATTTGCTCACTAGAAGATTTGGAAAAAGAAAAAGTGTGCAGAAAGATGGTAAACTTCTTTTTTGAACATGAGTTCTGCGATCAAAACTTATTAAATAAACTGCTCGACATTTCTGATCTAGATGGGATGATTTATGCGATTTGTCATGCCATTGAGAAAAACCAAATAGCTTTTAATGTTCAAGAAGCTTCTGGAGGTATTTTTAAACGATGTTCTGAGGCGCCCAATTACAAGGACTACCTCGAGGAGGTTATTAAATCTCTTGAAACAGCTCAGCAACCCGTAGGAAAAAAACTCAGGAAGCTATGGCTAGCTCCTGAAAAGAAATAAGCTTGGCTTTTTGCTCTTGAGGGTGTATATGCATCCTTGAGGTGCAATTTTGGAAGAGCTCTACGCAGATTTGGTGGTGATTGGGTCGGGACCGGCAGGTCAAAAGGGGGCGATCCAAGCGGCAAAGTTGGGGAAATCGGTTGTGATAATCGAGAAGTATCCGACGCCGGGAGGGAGCTGTCTCCACTCGGGAACGATCCCTTCAAAATCGCTCCGTGAGGCGATTCTCAACCTCACCGACTTTCATAAGAAAAGCTACTATGCAAAGCAGGAGGTTCCTGCTTATGATATCTCCATTAATGATCTCAACTACTGCTTAAATCAGGTGACCGAAGAGCAGGTGGGGCAGTTTCAAAAGCAGTTTGAAAGAAATGAGATTAAGTGGGTGCAAGGGCTTGCTCACTTTGAAGGGCCGAACCAGATCGCTGTTTTGGATGAAAACCACCACCTCACCCATATGGTGACGGGGGAAAAGATCTTAATTGCCACGGGGTCCAAGCCGCGCAATCCGAAAAATGTTCCCTTCGATAAGGAGCGGGTGCTCGACTCGACCCGCCTTTTGTCAATCGATCAGCTTCCCAAAAAGATGATCGTTTTGGGTGGGGGGATTATTGGTTCGGAGTATGCGAGTTTTTTTGCGGCTTTGGGGACCGAGGTTATTGTCGTCGATAAAAAAGAGCAGATTCTTCCTTATCTCGATAAGGAAATTGGGATGCATCTTCAAAATGCTTTGGGGACGATTGGGCTTAAGTTTTTGGGAAATCGGGAGTTTGAAGAGATCACCCGCCATCCCGATCGAGTCGAGTTAAGGTTTAGTGATGGGATGGTTTTAAAGGGAGATGTTCTTCTGTATGCATTGGGGCGGGTGGCCAATGTCGACCATCTTCATATTGAAAATGTGGGGATCTCTGTCGATAGCAAGGGATATATCCCGGTCAATGCCCTTTTTCAGACGATCGTTCCTAACATCTATGCGGTGGGCGATGTGATTGGGGGGCCGTCGCTCGCGTCAACAAGTATGGAGCAAGGGCGCCTTGCTGCCCGCCATGCTTTTGGCGCTGAAACCCACCACTTCCCCACCTTTTATCCGATTGGAATTTACACCATCCCTGAGATCTCTTCGTGTGGTTACACCGAAGAGCAACTGAAAAAACTGGGTTTCCGCTATGAGGTGGGACGGGCCTACTATTATGAGATCTCTAAAAATACGATTGCTGGAAATGATCCAGGAATGTTCAAGATCCTTTTTCATGCTGATACGTTAGAAATTTTGGGGATCCATATCATTGGACGAGAAGCGACAGAGGTGATTCATATTGGTCAAGTGGCGATGACTTTTAACGCAAAGATTGATTATTTTATCGATCAGGTGTTTAATTACCCTACGTATGCCGAAGGATACCGGATCGCCGCTCTCAACGGCTTTAACAAGGTGAAACACAGGAAATAATCCTATGCCCATCTATGACATTTATGAACATGTCGAGAAGCAGAAGAGGGAAGGGGGACCTAAAATTGAGCTCTCGACCCATATCTCTGAAGCCACCTTGCGCGGACGACATAGACAAGAAGAGGAAAAGGGTCACCTTTTTGCAACGATTGCAGCGCGCCTTTTCTTTTTTATCCTCCTTGTCACCGATCTTTTTTGGGGCGCGTATACGATTGCCCTTTTCTTTAGCTCTTTAGCTCTAAACCTTCTCTCAGGCTTTAAAATCTATAAGCTGAAAACCTTTTTTGCCCGCCGCTACTTAAACCTAAAGCGGGCGGCTATCTGCGCCATTGCCCTTTTGGTTTCACTCTTTAGCCCGGCCCTTGGAACGATGATCGCCTGCAGCTACTTTTTGATGTACGACAAGAAGGGGATTAAAGAGGTGGTTCCTTCGGTGCTTCAAGAGCAGTTTGAAGAGTTTATGAATCCACAGTCAAAGTAATTTCATTGAGTCACTTTTTGCTTAAACTGCCACTCATTCCAAAGTTAATCTTTATTGACCTGGAGCTAGCCGTTTGACTGCAATGGCTCCTATGTCTTTCGTTGCAGTTCTTTGGAGACCTCGCCCAATCACATTCAAAGATAAGGCAGTAAATTGAGTTTCACTTGTTCCTACTGCATAAAAGTGGGAGCTTTCTGAGCCCTCTCTAGAAGTTATAGTCGCTGTAAAAACTCTTCCATTATTCACCTTAAGGGGATCTTTCAAAGCTACATTTTGTTCGGTTAAAAATCCCATAGTAAAAGAGGTTGCTGCTTCAAGCGCTGTTGGAAGGTGGTAGTTATAAGGTTTAATAATCCTCTCCATGGTATCGGGTGTTTTTTGGATCGTATTTGGAACGATTTGCTTAGTTGCAAGAAGCCAGTAACCTTTTGTGTTGGCTTTCGAAATGTTTTTTACTCTTATAAGTCTTTTGTCAAGCTGGGGAGAAAATTCGAAAAACTTATTAAAATCTCTAAATATATGACGCCCCTTATTGACGCGACGCCGTTTTACCAATTCATCGAGATAAGGAAGGCTATAGCTTTTTCCATTGACTGTTTCTGGCATGAAAATGAACCTATGTGTTTCCTCAATTTTTTTACCCTTAAAAAAGGGGCAAGGGCTTTTTAAAAGTTTATCCATGCCTACAGGGAGTGGGGGAATTTGACGTAGCTCTCCAAAGTAATGAGCCCATTCCCATATTCTACCATCGATTAGGGAGGAATTGAGTTGCTCTAAGTTAGGAGTATCGAGTTTTAATGCTTCTATTTTTCCCATAAAGCCTCCCTTTGAGTTAAAGGTAAGTGTTTTAAGCTTGGGAGCCCTTAGCTTTATTCGATTTAAAAACCAGCTGTTAAAGTAAAGGGCCTGAAGGTTGGGAAAAAAAATAGAGCTTGAATAGATGAGACCACTTTGCTCGATTTTTTTAACGCTTGGAAGATAGAGTTCCTTTAACTGGGTGCACTTCTTAGCAAGCATTTCAAGAGACTTAAATGTAACTTCAGTTCCTCTTAGATCTAAGGTAATAAGGGATTTGTATTTTTTTTCGATAACCTTTAAAAGATCTTTATCTGCAAAATACCAGGCATCATAAAAGTTCAGCTTTTGTTGGGAGGTTTCAAGCATCTTTTCGATAAGAAACTTTTGAACCAGTTCATCCTGGACTATACAGTGACTGTTAAATCCTCCTTTTACTAAATCTGCATAAATAGATTTTTTTATCTGTATAGAAGAAGAGCTAGAGGATTGGTTCGGTTTTTCTATTGATTGTTTTGTTTTTTGTCTAAACACTTCATTACACTCAGCTTCTTTATTCTTATCCCCTCTTTTTCGATAGAATCCGGCTAGATCTGTTAAAACATCAGAAGCAAGCTTTTTATTTGAAGAAAATTGGAATACTTCGAGCTCGTCTAAAACTTTGTTGAAATACTCCTCTCCTTTTTTCTTATCCTTCTGAGTAGCGTATAGTTTTGCTAAAAAAGCTAATGCCCAAATTTTATTCGAAGGTTTTTCTGTAAAGTTTTCTTTATATATTTCCAAGATTTGATGAAGATAATTCTTTGCTTCTTTCTTATTGTCTAAATAAGTAAAACACTCCCCCAAGTTCATCAATGTTTTTATTCTATAGATGTTCGGTATATCCCCGTAAAAAAGGTTTTGAAGGGTTAAAAGCTTTTTATAAAATCTAGCGGCTTTTTCGTAAGAGCCGATCTCTTTATAAGCATCGGCTAGGTATGAAAAGACATCAGCCTTTTTTGGTTCAGAAAAGATCGTCTCCTTATCCATCTTTTCGACAGTTTCATTTAAGTAGGCAATTGCCTTTTCTGGAATGCCTATTTTGCAATAGGCAAGCCCTAATTCATAAGCCCCATATGCTGAAACTGCAAATGTGTATCTAGATTCTTTTATTGCAATATACATCGAAAAAGAATCCTCGGCCTTTAATGTGTTCCCAACATCCTTATAAGCAAGACCCAAGTAAAAGAGGGTTTGAGCGATCTCATCCGCTTCAAGATTGGTTCCTGTAGGCTTATTCTTATAGGTGGATATACATAGCTCTAAGACTTCTATTGCTTTTTTTAATCTTCCCTGCTCATAATAAATCACCCCAAGCCTATGGTACACCTTGGGTGTGTGTAGCGAGAGGTCGAACTTACCTGTTTTATACAGATCCAAAGAGCGTTGATAATATTTCTCAGCCTTACCTTTTTTACCCATTTTTAGGTAAAGGTCTCCTATTCCAACCCAGATTTCATCAACACATTTTTTGATAAAAGCACCTTGCATGACAGGATTATTAGCATACCGCATATCACTTCTTAATAAAAAACTGTCCGGAAGGTTATCATAGGAAATCTTCCCTTCATCAAGCTTTTCTATCAACTCTATGGCAAGTTTTTCATGCTGCTTTGCCTGAACTAATGCTTCTTTTAGTTCTCCTTGGTTTTCCTTGATTTGTCTTAAGATCTTTGGCCCATAAAGATTGTTTGGGTTGAGGGCTGCAAACCGGGCAGCTTCAACTGCAGCATCAGCATATTTATAAGATGCTTCGGTTTCCTTAGAGTATTTTCCAATTTTTTTATCATAGAGTAGAAGAGAGGGAAAAGAGAGATCGGGATTGTTGATAAACCGAGTCATTGCCTTTTGAAAGGGGATCAATACACGGTAAGCCTCTAAAAGAGCGGTTGCTTCTTCATTGGTAATGGAATAGAGAGATTTTTCCGATCGTTTTTTTGGCTTGACATAGGATAGGATCTCTTTTTCTTCACCATAGTAAAGTTGGGTTTTAAGACGCCACCCAGTGGCTTGCTGAAGAACCTTTTGAAGGTAATGACTATTTTTTTGGGTAAAAATTCCTTTTTTTTCGAGCTTCTGAATTCCAAGGAGGGTGCTTCCTGCAGTCCTTTCCTGTTTATTGATGACAGGTTCTTCATCGACTCCGTAATAGAGCGTAAGGCCACTAACCATCATTTGAATGGGGCGATAGAAGTCTTTTTTAGCATCAAAACTCATTAGGGCAGCTCTATTTTCTTCAAGGTAAGGGCGAAATTCCCTTAGATGGTCGCGGATAAGGGTAATGGCGCGCTCTTTAGCAAGGGGTTTGAGGGTTGAAGCGGCCTTTTTTTGGTACTCTTCAAAGATCGACTTGTGCCCATACACAAAGGTTGTTGTTGCCATGCTATTTGTCAATATGATGTTCTCTACAGCAGACCTGGGGCTTTGGAAACGGGCTAAAGCATCGGGGCTCCCTATTAACTCATAAGACCCCTCCATCCCTCTAGGGGAGAGCCCTTTATCCATTGAGAAACCACTTGGGGTAAAACTATGGCCCTCAATCCACTTATCTCCAACTTTTCGCTCTCGAATAATAAGAAACTCTGTTTCTTGAAGGCTTAAGATACTTAATTCGACTAGGTGGCTTAATTTCCTAAAGTATTTTCTGTG
Organism: Candidatus Neptunochlamydia vexilliferae; assembly: GCF_015356785.1. NCBI lineage: Bacteria > Pseudomonadati > Chlamydiota > Chlamydiia > Parachlamydiales > Simkaniaceae > Candidatus Neptunichlamydia > Candidatus Neptunichlamydia vexilliferae. Next base: position 14,566 of record NZ_JAAEJV010000037.1, read on the forward strand.
AGGTTCGCTATCCTCTTCAATAACAAACCCAAACTCAACATCGGAATAGGGGGACATTTCATAACGTGCCATTGAACCGAGTCCAAAAACTGCAAATTTAGTCGGTGGAGGGCCAATGAACTGAACCGCTTTTGAAACAATAAGGCGAATTAAGTCTTTGAATTTTTCTGTTAGTTTACACTGAATTTCTCCAGGGGAGACTCCCCCTTTTAGATCTTCTTTAAGGTGGTTTCTGATTGATTCGAGGTAGTGCCGGTATTTAGCGGTTTCATCTTGGTAGTTTTCGGCAACTTTAGGATCTAAATAATGACTTAAATAAAGTTTTTTCGTTTTTTCTAGTTGATTGGAGAGCTTAGAAATTTCGGTTGCCTGCGTTTTTTTACATAGACATAAAGCTCCATTGAATAACTGGAGGGCATTTGTAAAATCTTTACGATCTAAGTAGATCTGACCTAGTTTTTCAAGGCAAGAAAGTTGGATAGCTAAATTTTTAGAGTCAAACCCTTTTTGAAGGTGCTGGTAGTAGTACCCCTCTTCGTCTTTGATTTTTTTTGGTGGGTTGTTTCTGATTGGGGTTGAATGAATTTCAAAATGATTTAAGAGAGGATCTTGGAGACGTGTCCATACGATTTTTTTCTCTTTAATCGTCGGTATATAGTTTTGACTCACTAGTTCTAAAACCAATTTTCCATCAAGGATAGAGTCAGTCGGTGATTGAACAGGGTAGGTTTCAACTTCTTTTGAATTTGCTCGGTAATCCCCAACAACCCCTTTATTCAAGGCTGTTCTAAAAATGATTTCATAGTCTTTTTGCTTAAAATGGTAGATAATATCGCTAGATGATGCCATATCTCCTCAGATTTACTGTGTTAAAAAAATCAATTTTTTTTTCGTGGTGTTTGATCTCTTGTTTCAGGGGGGATATGTGTGTCATGAGGTTCATGGTCGATCTTCTTATACATTAAAGTTTTTTCAACAAACTGAAGCTCGATCGTATCACCCGCTTCGACTTCTCCTTTGAGAATCGCGCTAGAGAGCATATTGACCACCGTTTGTTGGACAAGTCTTTTCAAGGGGCGCGCTCCAAAAATGGGATCATATCCCTCTTTTGCCAGGTGGGCCAGAACATCGGCTGTCCAGCTTAAGGTAATCTCCCGTTCTTCAAGCCGTTTTTCGACCTGTTGGAGCTGGATCAGGACGATCTTTTCCATGTCTTTTTCCTGCAAGGGGAGGAAGGGGAGGATTTCATCCAGGCGGTTGATAAACTCGGGGCGGAAGTGCCCTTTAATGACGGGGTCAACGATCGAAAGGACCGTCTCTTTAGTCAGCGCTCCTTTGTGGTGGAGAAGCTGTTCGCTTCCGAGGTTTGAGGTCATGATAAAGAGGGCATTTTTGCAGTTAACGGTTCTCCCTTTGCTGTCGGTGATCCGTCCATCATCGAAGATTTGGAGGAGGATGTTAAAGACATCGCTGTGGGCTTTTTCGACCTCATCGAAAAGGACGACGGAGTAGGGGCGGCGGCGGATCGCTTCGGTGAGCTGCCCTCCTTCCTCGAAGCCGACATAGCCGGGAGGGGAGCCGATCAGCTTGGCGACGCTATGCTTTTCCATGTACTCCGACATGTCGAGGCGGATGATCGCCTCTTCTTGGTTAAAGAGTTGCTCGGCAAGGGCTTTGGCAAGCTCGGTTTTTCCCACTCCTGTGGGGCCCACAAAGAGAAAAGCTCCCATGGGGCGATTGGGATCGCTAAGGCCAGCGCGGGAACGGCGGATCGCTTCAGACACCGCATCGATCGCGATGTCTTGTCCGATGACTCGCCCGTGGAGGGTCTCTTCCAGACATAGGAGGCGCTCGGCTTCTCCCTCAAGCATCTTAGTTACCGGAATCCCAGTCCACTTCCCGACGATTTGGGCGATGAGCTCTTCATCGACCTCTTCTTGGAGGAGGCGGTTTGCTTGGGATTTAAGGGCGCTTTCTTCATCCTCGATCTCTTTTTCAAGGTCGGGGATGGCGCTATAGCGGATCTCTGCCACTTTGTTGAAGTCGGCATTTCTTTCTGCTTCCTCTTCTTGAAAGCGGAGCTGCTCGAGCTTTCCCTTCTTTTTATTGACATTTTCGAGAACCTTTTTCTCTTGGTTCCACCGCTCTTTTAAGGCGGCAAGCTCTTCTTGCACCTCAGCGATTTGCCCATCGAGTTCCTTGGTGTCGCTCCCTTTTTCCCGTTTAAGGGCCTCTTTTTTGACGATGAGAGAGCTTAGCTCCCGCTCTTTGATATCGATCGGGAGAGGGCGACTTCCAATCTGCATCCGGATCATCGAGGCCGCTTCATCGATCAAATCGATCGCCTTATCGGGAAGAAAGCGGTCACTGATATAGCGGTGAGAGAGGGTGACAGCGGCATGGAGAGCATCTTCTTTAATGCGGACGCCGTGGTAGTTTTCATATTTTTCTTTCAGTCCCCGCAAAATGGTGATTGCATCTTCGCAGGAGGGTTCGTCAACCAGGACCGGTTGAAAGCGGCGCTCAAGGGCCGCATCTTTTTCGATATACTTTTTGTATTCGGCAAGGGTGGTTGCTCCAATACAGTGGAGGGTTCCCCGGGCAAGGGCAGGTTTTAAGAGGTTGGCAGCGTCCATGGCGCCATCGGTGGCCCCTGCACCGACAAGGGTGTGGACCTCGTCGATAAAGAGGAGGAGGTTTCCCTCACTTTGTTCGACCTCCTTAAGAATCGCTTTGAGCCTTTCTTCGAATTCTCCTCGAAACTTGGTTCCTGCAATCAAACTTCCCATGTCGAGGGAGAAAAGCTCTTTGCCTTTCAAAGAATCGGGGATATCTTCCTGGATAATCCGTTGGGCAAGCCCTTCTGCAATCGCTGTTTTTCCGACCCCAGGCTCTCCGATGAGGAGGGGATTGTTTTTGGTGCGCCGAGAAAGGACCTGAATGGTGCGGCGGATCTCTTCATCCCGGCCAATGACCGGATCGAGTTTCCCTTCTTTTGCTAGGTGAGTGAGGTTTTTGCAATATTTTTCCAGTGATTGAACACTTTCTTCGCTGCTAGGTGAATCCATGGTTTGTCCTCCCCGAAATTCTTTGATTTTTGTTTCGATATTTTTTGGATCGATCCCCTTCCACCCTTCTGCAAAGAGGGCAAAGAAGTGGTCGCTACTGATGTAGCTATCGTTCCACTTTTCCATGAGTCCATGGGCTTTTCGTATCAGCCCATAGAGGGTTTGGCTAAAGGCGGGCTGCTGCGCGTTTTCTGCATAAGTGGCTAAGGTGGTAAGCTTTTGCGTGGTCTCTTTTTCAAGAGGGGTGCGGTCAACCCCAAAGGTTTTGAGTAGAGTGCAGAAGTAGCCGTTAGGCTTCTGGAGAAACGCCCATAAGAGGTGGTGCTCGGCCACCTCGGTATGCTTCCATTTTTTCGCCTCTTCTACCGCGCTATTCAGCGCTTTTGTCACCGATTCAGTAAATTGAAAATCCATACAAAACTATTTTAGAATGGACAAGTGATTTTGTCAATGCATCACATCTAACTGAGGGGACTGGATTGGAGCGATGGGGCGGACAAGGATCGATGACCCTGTTTGCAAGCTGGTGATCCGATAGGGAAAAGCAGCTGTCCCGTTTTTTTCGACCTTCAGCGGAGAGGGGAAGATCCAGGTTTGTGAAGTAGGGAGATCTTGGGGAGCGACTTCCCAGGTCGAGCCATCGCTTAAGATGAGAACCTTTCCATTATGGAGGTTTTCATCTACGGTGAGGGACTCCGCGTCTTCCTTATTTTTCTGCCCTCGAACTACAGCAAGGGGCTGTTGAGAAAGGCGCTTTCCCCAGATTTTGCGATGATTTTCGAGAGAAAATCGAAAGTTTGTAAATCGACATATGCCTAAGTATAGGAGATTTGCAAACTTTTGGTTTTTTCCGGAAAGCGCGCGAAAGGTGGGGGAATGGGCTTTTTCAACAGCCCCGTAAAGGGGAGCAATGAGTAAAAATAGCCAAATGAGTCGGTTCATAATTTTTTCTATACCTAAACAAGCTCAAGAATTGCAACATTGAAAAAATTCCCTCATTTGACATTAGTAGCACTCCGGGGTAGGCTTGGGGATAAACTTTATAAAAAGGACCCATAGATGCACCGTTTCCCCATCATTACGACCCTTTTAGTGGTGATCAATGCTTTAGTGTATGGGCTGATGGCTTTCAATGGAGCTTGGGATCCCTCTCCAGACCAGGTGATCAACTGGGGTGGGTCCCTTGCAGATCTGACCCTTAGAGGAGAGTGGTGGCGGGTCTTCACTTCGATGTTTGTCCATATTGGACCGATCCATTTCCTCATGAACATGTACGCCTTAATCTATTTAGGGCGACAACTAGAGCCCTTTTTGGGAAGGGGGCGGTTTCTCACGGGGTACCTCTCTTCAGGGGTTTTATCAGCACTAGTGAGTTTAGCTTTCCATCTCCACTCGAACCTTGTTTCGGCAGGAGCTTCAGGGGCTATTTTCGGACTGTTTGGCATTTTTATTGCCCTTTTAACGACAAAGCTCATCCCTGATGAGGTTCGGGATACCATCTTAAAGAGGATTCTTATCGTTGTTGTCTATAACGTGATCTATGGGTTCAGCAGTACAGGGATCGATAATGCAGCGCACATTGGAGGGCTCCTTTTTGGAGTGATGATCGGATATAGCTTCTATCCTTCTATCCGCCACCACGTCGAAAGAAAAACGGTGAGCCTCTGTACCCATGTCGTGATTTATGGGATGACCGCTTTTGCGGCGTTGACTTTTTTCTCTTTTTACAAAGATTCAGACGCCATCCGTTTTGGAAAGGTGCAAGAGGCGGTCATTGCCACTTATGAAGCGATCGATCGCCTGACAGATGAATATTCCAAAAATGGCTCAATGAGTGAGCAGGTTGCTTTTTTGAATCACACCGTTGCGGGGCACTGGAAAAAAATCGCCTCTCTAGGAGAGCAAGCAAAGACCCTTGCCCTTCATGGGCATAAGGCTAAGCTCCGTGACTATCTTGCTGAGCATGCCCACCTGTGCTCGACCCGCTTTCAGCTTGTTTTAAAAGCGATTAATGAAAACACAGACCGTTATGATGTTGAAATCGCTGCCCTTGATGATGATATTGAGTTCTTAAACAAGGGATTCAATCCTAGTGAGTAGTGCTTCGCTGATTTGATCAAAGTAGCCTTTGCAAATCACTTCATCTCTTCCCATTAAAAATGGTAGCCCTCAGTTTTCAGGATTTGGGTGTGTAGTAAATCAGTTGGGAAGCATTAGGCAGCCAATTTTGACATTTCACTTTCCATAAAAGATCCATACAGCCTCTCTCTTTCCTTAGATATATGGTATCGCCAATAATCATTGGCCATCCCATTAATCTGAATAGA
>NZ_JAAEJV010000038.1 GCF_015356785.1 Candidatus Neptunochlamydia vexilliferae
GAACCCTAGATTCATCTCACTGTAGAGATGGTCTCTTCTCTTTGAGAGACAACTTGTTGTGACAGCTTCTTGTCACAATGCGAAAAGGTGAACAAGGCCAATCTTTTTCTGATGGGTTTACAAAAAGGGGGCGATCCGATTTAGTGAGGGTAAGGGCCCGTCAAGAAATAAATGTTACAAGTTGACTCAGCGAGACGCAGCAAAATTAAGCTGAATGAGGAGCATCATTCCCAATAGGGAAGGGCGAAGAAGCTTAGTTTGGCAAAGTCGCAGCCAGTCAACTTGTGGCATTTATTTCTTGATGGACCCTAAAGGTAGGTGAGCGTGGATAAAGCGGTATGGTACTACATGTTGGGGGAGGAGAAGACGGGTCCGATCTCCCACGAGGAGTTGCAGGGGATGCTCGATCAGGGTGCGATCGAGCCGACTACGAAGGTGTGGACCGAGTCTTTAGGGGGTTGGCAGGCAATCTCTGATCTCGAACACTTTAATATGGCGACCCTCGATGAGACCCCAACGGTCACGGTCGAGAAGCAGGTCGAGTATGCCCGGGAGACCGATGAGGTAGGGGTGCGTCCTCACCCTTGGGTCCGTTTTTGGGCGCGGATGATCGACTATTCGTTATTCTTCTTGGTATTGGCCTTTTTGATCGGGGTTTTTGACATTGGTCTTGGGGCAGTGGGCTCCTTCTCGGGAATGGTGGCGCTCTTTTTGTGGACCTTCATCGAGGCGTTTTTTCTAAGCACTGTGGGTGCGACCCCCGGAAAATGGACGCTTAAGGTGACCGTGCGTGATGACAACCATCACAGGCTCTCTTTTTCAGAGGCGCTGAACCGGAGCTTTTCGGTCTGGTGGCTCGGAATGGGGACAGGGCTTCCCATTATTTCGCTTGTGACGATGATTGTAGCGGCGGTCAAGCTCAATAATACCGGAAAAACCACTTGGGATCGGAGGAGGGATGTCCGGGTTTTCCATGGAGACATCGGGATCGTTCGGACCTTAGTTGTCATCCTTTACTTTTTGTGTTATGCTTGGGCTATATCTTGGGGACAAATGCAAATGATGAATGTGCCACAATAATGACTGAAAAAAAAACACTTGGAGAAAACCAGTACCTCTACCAATTAAAGGTGCTGGAAGATAACTACACCTATGTCATCAGCTGGGATCAAAATGCCCTCGTGGTCGATCCTGGAGAGGGAGAACCCATTCTAAAACTCCTCGAGGAGGAGAACCTCACCCTCAAGAACATTTTGATCACCCACTACCATGACGATCACACCGGTGGCGTCGAGCTCTTAAAGAAAAAGACCGAGTGTCGTGTGATCGGCCCTGAAGATGAGCGGATCCCCGACCTCGACCAGTCGGTTGACGATGGGGAAGAGCTTCTTTTTGGTCCTTTTTCGATCGAGGTTTTTTCTACTCCAGGACACACCAAACCCCATCTCATCTATTTCTTCCGTGATCTTCACCTCCTGTTTACGGGCGATCTCCTCTTTACCGGGGGATGTGGCCGCCTCTTCGAGGGCACCCTCGAAGAGATGTGGAACTCCCTGGAAAAGGTCCTTGCTCTTCCCGATGATACGGCGATCTACTGTGGCCATGAGTATACCGTGGCTAACCTGGAGTTTGCGGCGACGGTGGAACCTGACAATGCCGCTCTTCAAAAAAGACTCGAAGAGGCGAAGAAAAAAGATGTTTCTGTTCCCTCCACCCTTGCCGAGGAAAAAGCAACCAACCCGTTCCTCCGCGTTCAGGAGGAAAGTCTCCAAAAAGGGGTAAATATGGTGGGGCAAGAGCCTGCTGCAGTCTTTGCGCACATCCGCGCGCTTAAAGACAATTTTTCACACTAAATGTTGGACAAATTTAAAGTTCAACTTTAGATCTGTCAATATTTAGTAAAGCCATTGTGGGCGCGGTGCCAGTTATACTGGACAGGGCGTCCTGTTTCAGGGTCGTGGCGGACCTGGATGGAGATATAGGGGTAGGGATGGCGATTATCGAGGTCCCGCCCTTCGGAGGCGAGATAGAGGGAGATCCCCACTTCTTTGTTGTACCAGGAGAGGGTCGATGTGGGAGCAAGGTGGGACGAGCGGCGCAGCGGCTCGGGGTAGTAGGAAAGAAGGAGATCGATTACCTCTTGGGGCCGATCCTCTAGCCCTTCAACATAGAAATCGACCTCGGCGCCGATGAGGTGTTTGGAGATCCGCGCTCCCTTAGAGGGATCGGCATAGAGATTATGGACAGGACACCGGTGGCCACAGGTGATGACCACCCGTCGGTCGAGCTTTGCTTGGATGTGGTTCAGGAGATCGATCAAGATGGGGTAGATGAACTCCTTTCCATCACGGAGCGGGAGAGAGTGGCGCTCGATGCCGCCGCAGTCGCGGTGGTAGACCATCTGCGAACCTCTAAAGATCTGAATGGGAGCATTCTCAATCTCTCCTCGACAGCGGAAAAACTCTTTGGTGATCCGAAGCTGGGAACCAACCCACCGCTTTTCCCAAGGGTAGGGCTCTTTTTTTTTCGGGGTGAGGGGAGAAAGGGCAAAGAACGTTTCATCAGATTGACGTTGAATGGGTGCGATCGTGAGGTTTTGCTCCCGAACCCGCTTTTCCTCCGACTGTTCTAAGCCGGAGCAGCCCATCAAACCGCTGAGAATAAGGAGCAAAAATAACCGGATGATCTTCATAGATTTCAGTATAGATGAGATTGCAAAAAAAATTCGAGCAAGATATGGCTAGGTTAGAAAGAGGTGGGGATGAAGAAGGTACTCATTATAGAGAAAGAGCTCTCGTCGCGGGAGCTTCTCATGGGGCTTCTAAAGGGAAAAGAGCTTCAGTTGTTTACCGTCGAAGACGGGACAGGTGCTTTAGAGCTTCTTAAAAAACGGTCCTTTGATCTCATTCTCAGCGATTTAAAAGGGATTAAAACCCTTGATCGTTCCAATCGTCGTCCTTTAAGTACCCCTCTTGTTCACCTCAGCGACTTGAATGACCCTCCTCTAAAGGGAATCGATCACATTTTGGAAAAACCCCTGACCATCCAAGCGGTGTCTACCTTACTGCTTAAGCTTTTAGCAGGGGCAAAACGGAAAAAAGCTGTCATTGCGGAAAGCCTCGCCATGAAAAAGATCTTAGCTCAAGTGGCTAAGATTGCGAAAAGTCACTCCAATGTCTTCATCAGTGGAGAGTCAGGAACGGGTAAAGAGGTGATAGCCAGTTTGATTCATGACCAGTCTCCCCGCATGGACCATCCTTTTATCCGGGTCAATTGCGCCGCCCTTCCCGATACCTTGATCGAATCAGAATTCTTCGGTCATGAAAAGGGAGCCTTCACCGGCGCTCTCCAAAAGAGAATTGGCCGCTTTGAGCGGGCTGACAAGGGGACTCTTCTCCTCGATGAGATCTCAGAGATCCCCACCTCTTTGCAAGCCAAGCTCCTCCGCGTCGTTCAGGAGCAAGAGTTTGAGCGAGTGGGGGGAACTGAGGCAATTCATGTCGATGTCCGTCTCGTCTCCACCTCCAATCGGAACATGAAGGAGGCGATTGGGGAAAAGACCTTCCGCGCCGATCTCTACTACCGCCTCAACGTCATCCCCATCTTCCTCCCTCCCTTGCGAGAAAGAAAAGAAGATATCGTTCCCCTTGCCAAATACTTCCTTGCTGAGGTGTGCGAAAGAAACCAAATCCCCCTCAAGACTTTATCTCCTGCAGCTGAAGAAAAGCTCCTTGCCTACGCATGGCCAGGGAATATCCGCGAACTCCGCAATGTGATTGAGCATGGGGTGGTGATGGACTACTCAGAAACCCTTGAAGATGAGCATCTCCTCATCGATCAGAAAGAGGTCTCTGATGAGATCTCCTGTGTCACTCTCAAAGAGCTTGAGAAGGAACATATCTTAAAAATCCTCGAGCAATATGGGGGGAACCGCACCCAAGCAGCAAAGGTTCTTGGGATCAGCGTCCGAACTCTCCGTAACAAACTGAATGCCTATAATTTTTAGCGATTTATGCGTGACCAAAATAACGACCATGTTATTTTAGTCATGACCAAAGCAATATAGCCGTTATTTTGGTCAGGATTTAAAACTTGGTCTCTCCTAAAATTTCAAGAAAAGAAGAATAGTAATGTAAATCCGGATTTACATTACCCATTTGGGGGTGATCGGGAGGGCAGATGAGGACCGGAGTGATCCTAGCTCTCTCAAGAGCGCGGATGCCGCGGAGGGCATCTTCAAAACCGAGCATTTTTTCCGATTTCCCAAGAATTTCGATTGCCTTGAGGTAGGCGTCGGGGGCTGGTTTGGGCTCAGCATAATCTTCACGGGTGATCCAGTGGGGAATTATGTTGAGAATGGGGAGATTTTGGCGGATCATTTCGGTTTGTCTTCTGGTCGAGTTGGTGACGACAGCGTGGGGGATGTTTGCTTCTTGAACTTTTTCGAGGATGGTTTCTGCTCCGGGCATCATCTCCAGACTTCCCTTTTCCAAAAGCTTGGCATACTCTCCCTTTTTTTGTTCATACAGGGCATCCCACCCCTCTTTTTCAACAAGAGCGGGAGCGTGGGCAGCGATCATCAGACGAAGTCCTTCCGAACTTTTGTGGGCAACGGCCGCAAAAGAGGGAAAGTCCCACGGAAAGTCGACCCCATGACTTTCAAGCATCTTTTGGTAGGCCTGGAAGTGGAGATGCTCGGTGTTGACAAGCAGCCCATCAAAGTCAAAAAAGATCGGGGAGTAATCTAGTATCCAACTCATATGACCATTTAGAGTTCAGTTGTACGATTTTTTCGTACAGGTGAATAGGTTATTTGCCGATGACTGGACTCGAACCAGCACTATATTGCTATAAGCAGATTTTGAATCTACCGTGTCTACCAATTCCACCACATCGGCACAAAGGAAAGAGGATACCCCGGAGTACTATCTAATGTCAAATGAGATGATTTTCGATTTTTTTCAGTAATAATCCACTTTTGCGAGAAAAAGCCCTTTTGGGGGGGCTGTAGGGCCAGCAAGGCGGCGGTCTTTGCTGGCAAGAATTTTTTGAATGCCTTCGGGGGGACGGCGCCTTGTCGCAACCTCTAGGAGGGTGCCGACCGTATTGCGGACCATTTTGTAGAGAAAGCCACTTCCCTCAAACTCGAGCCGGAAACCTCCTTCTTCGGGGGCAAAGTCGAGGCGGTAGAGGGTTTTGACAGGATCTTTGGAGCCACACCCACTCCCTGCAAAGGCTGAAAAGTCATGGGTCCCTAACAAGAGGGGAAGCGCTTTTTTAAGGAGCGCTTCATCGAAGTTGTGGGGAAGGCGGGTTTTAAACCGGTAATTAAAGGGGTCAGGAGCGGAAGAAAAGTGGTAGTAGTAGACCTTTTTTTTCACGCTGAAGCGGGCATGAAAATCGTTTGAGACGGGGACTACGTTATGGACCCGAATATCGGGAGGGAGGAGAGCGTTAAGGTCAGGGGGAGGTGTTTCTAAGGAGAAGTGGGCCACCTGGCAAAGGGCGTGGACCCCTGCATCGGTTCGCCCTGAACCGGTCACGGGACATCCCAACACTTTTTCAAGGACCGCTTGGATAGTTATGCGGTTGGGCTGCACCTGCCATCCCCCATAGTTTGTCCCGTCGTAACTCAGGGTCATCTTATACTTCATAGGGCGCTCGCAAGTTCGAGATCGGTGGGGGTGGTGATTTTCATCTGAGCACTTCCCATCACCACTTTCACAGGATGGCCTACAAGCTCTGCTAAGGCGACATCGTCGGTAAAGGTTTTTCCATTTGCAGCATTGAGCCCTGCTTCTAAAACAGTGCGGGCAAGAAGTTGGGGGGTAGCCATTTCATACAAGGAGCTCCGCTCCAGGGTCTTTTCCACAAAGCCCTTTTGATCAACCTCTTTGACCGTGTTTTTAGCGGGGTAGCCCAAAGCAGCGGCACCGACAGCGGTTCCCTCTTCTAGAAGTTTGAGCACCTCTTCTTGAGTGACGAAGGGGCGGGCTCCATCGTGGGTGAGGATGATCTCACCGGTTGTTTTTGCGAGGCCGTTTTCCATCGAGTCTTGCCGCTCTTTTCCAGGAGAGGCAAAGAGGGTCCCTTCTGGAAAAAGTGGCTGGAACTGTTCAGGACAGACGACCACGATTTCATCAATGGCATCGATGGCTTTAAAGGTTTCAAAGCTGTGGAGGGCAATAGGTTTTCCCTTTAGGGGAAGAAAGACCTTTGGGATAGGGGTTCCCATCCGGGTGCCGCGCCCTCCTGCTAGGAGGATTAAAGAAACTGTTTTCATGGAAGAGATTATAGAATATCAAGGAATTTTCCGCACCCCCCCCTAGGGAGGCGCGGAAGAAGCGTTTACGAAAGGTGATTGTTCACCTTTTTGGTCATGTCAAACATGTTGATCGCTCTTTTGCCACCAAAAACCTTAGCAAGTTTTTCATCAGGAATGATATTTCGGCGGTTATCGGGGTCTTGTCTTTTGTGCTTTTTAATGTAAGCCCAAAGTTTTTTTGTCACTTCAGTGCGAGGAAGTGGCCCTTTATCCCCTAGAACTGCAGCGAGCTCTTCGCTGATTTTCATAGGCTTCATAAATTTAGAATTCGCTTGTTTTTTAGCCATCTGGTGTTCTCCTTTACAAAATTGATTCCCCCACCGGGGGAACTTTTACATCCATTTGTATCCTCCCTGGGGATTTATAGTCAAAAAAAAAAGGAGGATCAGAGAAATTCTTGCCATTTTTCTCGTAGAAATGGCAAGTTGAGGGTATGAATCTTACGATCTGTGACAACTCTTTAATCGAAAGGCGGCAAAAACTTTTTTCGATCTTAGAAGCCCTTCAGAAGGCGGAAACCCTTGAGGAAAAGATTTCAGCGCTTGGCGTTAAGAAGACCTTTCCTTGGGTAGAGACTTTAGAAGAAGAGTACCTTGTTAAAGCAGCATTTGTCTGCGGACAAGAGGAAAGGCTTGAAAGTCTGGAGTCGTTACGCGTTTTAGAGAGCTTTTATGGCATTCTTAAGTACCACTACTTAGTTCTCACCCTCCTCTCGACAGAAAAAGAAGAGGCGCTTATACCCAAACAAGTTCAAGAATTGGGAGCTTGCCAAAGCCGGCGCTTCAGATTTAGTTCCCTCGAAGCAGTCCCCTATCGAGGAGATAGGGGCGATGCAGAGGGAGTTAAAGATGGGGATGCTGGCGCAGGCAAAAACCAATTCTTGAACTTGTTTGGGTATACCTTGCGCCCCCCTGAGGGGATCGACATCCGTAAGGAGGACGAGGTGGTCAAAAAGGCCATTTTAGAGGGGATTAAGCGGCAAGGGGAGATGGCTGAGGTTTATCCTGTTGGGGGAGCTGCCGATCGTTTAGAGCTCAAAGATGAAAAAACAGAAGAAGGACTCCCCGCTGCTCGCCTGATCTTTTTAGGAAAACCCCTCCTTGAAGGAGTCATTGCCGACCTTCAAGCGCGGGAGTACCTTCACTACAAGTTCTTTGGAAAACAGGTGACCACCCCGATCGTCATGATGACCTCCCATGTCAATCGGAACCATGCCCACATCCGCGCCATCTGTGCCCAAAATAAGTGGTTTGGCCGCCCTGAAGAGAGCTTCCGTTTTGCGACTCAACCCTTGGTTCCCACCTTTACCAAACAGGGAAAGTGGTGTCTCCAAAGGCAAGGAAAACTCCTCTTAAAGCCAGGAGGGCATGGCGCCCTTTGGAAACTCCTCGATCAAGAGGGGGTTTTTGCATGGCTTAAGAAACTCGGCAAGAAAAAAATGCTCGTCCGTCAGATCAACAACCCGATGGCGGCGATCGACTATGGCCTCCTCGCCTTTTTAGGATTGGGCCATGCCCAAGATAAAGCGTTTGGCTTTGCCTCCTGTCCCCGCCTTGTCAACGCTCACGAAGGGATGAATGTGGTCAAGGTTCAAGGTGAAGAAGAGGTTTTGACCAACGTCGAATATTGCGACTTTGAAAAACGGGGGATCGAGGATAAACCTTTTGAGCCGGGAGGAAGCCACTCCCGCTTTCCCTCCAATACCAATATCCTCTTTGCTGACATCGAAAAAATAGAAGAGGTGGTCCGAAAAAATCCCAACCCCGGCCTTCTCGTGAACTTTCGCAAAGGGCACCACTACCATAGTCCCAACCATAAAGAGCCGATTGCCCGCCTGGAAACGACGATGCAAAACATCGCCGACCACTTCCCCGCATCTGAGTCCTACCTGACCTTTAACAAAAGGCGAAAAACGATCTCAACGACCAAGCGGAAGTCAACGGCCAAAGGGGCTCTTTTAGAAACCCCCGAAGGGTGTTACTACGACTACATGCTCAATGCCCATGAGCTTCTGGGGGCCTACTGCAACATGGAGCTTCCCTCCTTCCCCGATGGGACCACTTTTGCAAAAGAAGGGCCTCCCTTCCTCTTTAGCTACCATCCTGCTCTGGGCCCTCTCTACTCCATCATTGGCAAAAAAATCCGTGGGGGCACACTCGCCAACGGGAGCGAGCTTCAGCTCGAAATTGCCGATCTCAATATCGAAAACCTCACCCTTGAGGGGAGCCTCCTCATCGATGCAACGAACATCATGGGACATCAAGAAGAGGGGCTTCTCCGCTACTCCGACCAAACGGGGCAGTGCATCTTAAAAAATGTGACGGTGAAAAATGAGGGGATCGACTGGGAAGAAGAGGACCATCTCTTTTGGAAACATGAGGTGAAGAGACGCTCAGCGCTCAAGGTTGTTCTCCATGGCCACTCTCAATTCATCGCCGAAAATGTGACCCTAAGAGGGGACTTAACGCTCGATGTGCCTCATGGAATGAAGATGACAGCAAAAGAAGAAAAGGGGCGGGTGAGCTTTATCATGGAGCCGCTTGATGGAGTGAGTTAAGACCTCCTCTTTACCTTTAAGGGTTTTATTGCTATTCTACTGTAAATTCAGGAGACTACCCATGAACGAAGAGATCAAAAATAAACTAAAAGATATCGACAGCCGCCTCATTCATATGTGGAGGTATCTTTGACTTAGAGGTCAAAGAAAAAGAGGTTGCCTCTCTTGAGAAAAAGATGGAAGAGGGGAACTTTTGGTCTGATAATGAGGCTGCCCAGAAGGTGATTGCCAAATGTAATCAACTGAAAGGGTGGACCGTTCCCTACCGCGATATTAAGAAAAGATTTGAAGCAGCCAAGGAATTTCTAGAAGAGGTCGATGAGGAAGACGAGCTCTATCACGACCTGGTCAAGGAGCTCCAAGAGATCGAAAAGGGACTCGAAGAGCTTGAGATCAAGAAGATGCTCTCTGGGGAGCTCGACAATAAGAGCTGCTACCTCAGTGTCAATGCAGGAGCGGGGGGAACCGAATCGTGCGACTGGGCCCAGATGCTCCTCCGGATGTACCAGAAGTGGGCCACCAAACGGGGATGGAAAGTCGAAGTCATTGAAAAGCTCGATGGAGAGGTCGCCGGCATTAAGAATGCCACTCTCCGCTTTACCGGCCCTTTTGCTTATGGCTATGCCAAAGCAGAAAAGGGGGTGCACCGCCTCGTTCGGATTTCCCCTTTCGATAGCAATGCTCGCCGCCACACCAGCTTTGTTTCGGTCGATGTGACCCCTGAGATCGAAGATGACATTCAGATTGAGATCCGTCCCGATGAGATCCGGATCGACACCTTCCGCGCCCAAGGGGCCGGGGGACAACATGTCAACACCACCGATTCAGCAGTGCGGATTACCCACATCAAAACAGGGATCGTTGTCTCCTGCCAAGGAGAGCGGAGTCAGTTGCAAAATAAAGAAACCTGTTTTAAAATGCTCCGTTCCAAGCTCTATGAAAAAGAGGTTTTGGAGCGGGAAGCCGCAGTGAAAAAGATGGGAGGGGAGAAAAAGGAAATCGCGTGGGGATCGCAGATCCGCAACTACGTCTTCCAACCCTACACCCTTGTGAAAGATACCCGGACCAAGTATGAAGAGGGAAATATCCAAGAGGTGATGGATGGAGAGATCGATGGATTTGTCAATGCCTACCTAAAGGAATTTAGTGAGTGAGCATATCTGACGAAAGTGACTACGACATCCGCTACTCGAATGAGAAAGATCACCCCTTCCTCCATAAATGGTTAGGGATGGACAGGGAGTGGTATCCCGTTTCCTCCGATAAAGATGTCGAGGGGATGAGTAAAAATTGGATCGGCTTTTACCGGTATGGAGCGAGTCTGACCGCCACCTATAAAGGGGATGTTGCAGGGATCGCCACCCTCTTTCTCATGCCTTATCGGAAGGTGATCCACCATTGCCTTCTCTACTTCATCGTCAACCCCGACCTTCGTGGACGGGGAGTGGGCTCCTCTCTCATCAAAAACATCACCCACCTCGGGCAAACCTACTTCCGCTTCGAATGGATGAACGCCGAGGTTTACGGCGGATGTCCCGCCATCCCCCTCCTAGAAAAAGCGGGCTATCAAGCGCAGTTTACCCAGGAAAAATTTATGAAAGATGAAGAGGGGAATTACCATCCACGGATCCTCTACCAAAAGGATTTTAATGGGAAATAAACCCCTTGTCACCTTTCGCCTGACCGAAGAAAAAGACCTTCCCCACTTTGTAGAGTGGCTCCTTCAACCAGGAGTTCTTGTGGGCTTTCCCATGACCGACCAGCGGGAAGTTGAAGATGCTGTCCGTCTTTGGAAGGGGTATATTGAAAAGGGGGTTTCGATCACCGCCCTCTACAAAAAAGAGCCAGTGGGTGCCGCCAATCTCTATATCCAAGATGTTAAAAAGCTTGCCCATCAAGCCCTTTTTGTCATTATCGTCGATGAAAAATATCGGGGCAAAGGGATTGGGACCCTCCTCCTCAAGGAGCTGACTAAACTGGCTCAAAAGCGAGGTGTCGAAATCATCCATCTTGAGGTGTACGAGAAGAACCCCGCCGTCCGCCTTTACGAGCGGATGGGCTTTAAAGAGTATGGAAGGCACCCCCACTATCTCAAAGATATTCAAGGAAACTACTACGACAAAATCTTAATGGAGAAAACAATCAGTGGCCGGACATAGTAAATGGGCAAATATTAAGCATAAAAAAGAGCGGGCCGATGCCAAGAAGGGGAAGATTTTTTCCCGGGTGGCCAAAGAAATTATCAGCGCTGTCAAGCAAGGGGGCCCCGACCCCAAAGCCAATACCAAGCTCCGCCTTGCCCTCCAAAAAGCCAAGGCAGCCAACGTCCCTTCCGATGTGATCGACCGGAACATTAAAAAAGCGGCCAGCGCCGACCAAGCAGACTTTACCGAGGTGACCTATGAGCTCTATGGCCATGGGGGCGTCGGGATTATCGTCGATGCGATGACCGACAACAAGAACCGGACCGCTTCCGACATGCGGATTGCAACCAATAAAAAGGGGGGAACGATCGCCTCTCCCGGCTCTGTCGCCTTTAACTTTGAGCGGAAAGGGGTGATCCAAATTGGGAAGGACCAAGGGGAGGAAGAGGAGCTCTTTATGCAGGCGACCGAAGCGGGCGCTGACGACTTTGAGGGGGCCGATGAGACCTTTATCGTGATAACTCCGCCTGAAAGGCTCTATGAGGTGAAGGAAAAGCTCGAAGCAGCTGGAATAGCAGCTCAAAATGCCACACTCGAGATGATCCCCAAGACGACGGTGGACTGTGACCAGGATACAAGAGAAGCAAATCAGGCCCTCATCGACTTTTTAGAAGGGCTGGATGATGTTGACTCAGTCTTTCATAACATGTCGGAATAGACCTAACATTATTCGCTGATAAGCAATGTCTTCACCAACTAAACTCCGATCTTCCCGGTATTTGATGACTTTTTGCGTAAGTGAAGGAGCGTAGATATTGTAGTGACCAATACCATAAAGGAACGTGTCTTCACCGCTGACAATCATCGATCCAACAACTCGGACAAGCTCACTTAAAGAATCTTTGTCTAGGTCAATCGGCTCGATATTCCACCTATCGGTCTTAGGATAAGTTTCATTATATGCCGTTATAAACTCAAAGAGATTGTTCAAGGTGATGTTTTCAGAGTTACCATAGAAAGGGGCAAGAACTGTTTGAAAAGCAGCTCTATTGTTAAAAAAATCTTTTGATAATTCGATTGCTTGGTAGTATTTAGGAGTATATTCTTCAAATTTGACTCCCGCTATAGAGACGATTTTTCCTTGCTTGATATCCAAGTCAGTGAATTCAGTGTCATCAAGCTCTTTAGCTTCTGAGGTGCCATAAACTGTGTTATAGACTTTCTCTCCAATCCAGCTAGTCCAGCTCTGTTGTGCTTTATCTAATGTTATAGTCATTATTGCCTACTTATTAAGTATTTTTATAATTAATAATTATAACACAAATGTTTTTAAAAAATAATAATAAAAATTAATTTAATTATGTGGTTTGAGAGATAAATTTATGCTCGCTAGAGCCATTAGGTTTAAGACTTACAACGAGTTTATGGTCCTTGAACTCATGAGGAACATGAGCTCCTCGGTTCCAGAGACTTTTTGTCAGTTTTGCAGGCTTTGAGCTGGAGGTGATCCACTTGTGCCAGTTATCTAAAGTGATTCCCATAATGGTTTTTTTCTTTCCAAATTCATCAAAAGCGCTAATTTTTTTATAATGATTCAAGACGCTGTAATCTGTGCCTAATGTCGTATTTTCGAACCGAGTTAGGTGGGGTTTAGCCCTAAGTTGGGGGTGGCCACTCTTTAACCGTTGAACGATGCGGAAGTCGATCTTGACTCTAGATTGAAGCTTTTCAGGAGTCTTTTTGAAGTCTTCTTGTAAATGCCTTCCTAAGAAGGTTCCTGCAGGATAAAGAGGAACGATATCGGCAATTTCTGCGATGTGGTCAAGGGTAAGGTTTATATCGAGATTATCCATAAGCTCAATATTATCCTTGATAAAAGTGGCAAATATGGTATCGTCTTTCTCACTGACTTTTAATGGGCTATGGGTATAAACCGTGAAGTCAGAGATAAAGATCCGGTTTTCTTTAGCGGTGTAGGTGACGGCGTCATGCGCAGCATCATACCCACCCAAGCTGTTTCCAATTGAAGCAAGGGGGCGAGGTTTTTTGCCTGCTAAAAGATCCTCAAAACGCTCCCAGTCATCTTTGCCATAATACCCCTTTAAGAGTTCGAGGTAGAAATGGAAATAGGCCTCGCCTTCCCTAAATTGTGAGTAAGCGCCTTCAAGCCATATTTTTGTGTTATTATCAACCTTTTCCAGGAGCCTTGCATGTACTTTATCAAAGCTCTTTTCCCCCTCTCCATTTTGTAGGTGAGCTGCAAGATAGGCAAGAGGAAGTGGCAATGTAAATTCACTAAAGAACTTTTTGTCTTCTACTTTGGTCGTATCGCTGTAGAGTTCCCCTGGAGTTGCCGATGCATCGCGTGTGAGAGTAGGGCGTCCTCTTTGGGCATAACCATCCTTACTGGTATCACGTGGAGCACGGATAACAAGAATGGTGGGGTCATCGCTAATAGGTCTAAAAACATACCAGAACTTTCCAAAACCAGAGTCAACCCCTTGCTCAACCCGGTAGTAAATGGTATTCCCCTTCTTATCCTTATAGGGAGAAGGGATAATCGCTCCAACGCGCCAAGTTCCATCAGACCCTTTTCGCATCAAGTGTTTTTTAACGACTACTTTGGTGAGCATCTCAAAGAAGAAACGATCAAGTGTTTGTCGTCCTTCTGGAGTGCTTTGATCGACGTTGCCTCTAGAGAAGGGGTTTTTTAAGAGCTGATAGACCTGAAGGAGCTCTTGCTGGTCCACCCAGGGGCGGAAAGTATCTCGGTCTTCGATGTCCTTATTATAAGAACCTCCAATCACCTTACCAAACTCGCGCCCTGTGTAAAGCCTTCCCCAATCTTCACTGGGAGTTTCTAGGATCTGCATTAGGGTGGCGAAGCTCTCTTCATAGGTTTGCGTTTTAATAGCTTCTAGATTGATTTCTAGTTTTTCTACGGCTCTTTTTTCTCGACCTGTAAGTGGTTCATTGTCCTTTATTCTTTTGTAAAGATTGCTGGTATCTTTATCTTCAATATTGTTCATCCCAATGTTGAAGAAGTAGACATGGCGAGGTTCTAAGGGGGTGCTTGTTTTAATCATTTCATCTAAGCTAAACCCATAGGTTTTTTCAATTTGCTTGACCTTATCAGCACCACATTCGCTTTCTAGAAACTTTTTGTATTCTTGAATTGTTGATTGGTTTTGATTATACCAATTCTTGAGCTTACCGAAGTTAAAGAAAAAGAGATAAATAATCTGTGGGAGAGAGTACCCTTCAGAGATCCGGAGCTTGCTATCCTCAAAGACAAGGCGGGGACGCTTTTCAAACCATCCTCGATTCAGGTCGAGCTGCTCCACTTTTTTTGAGCCATAAAATTTGGTGGCCGCCTGGGTATAGGCATCTTGATAATATGAGTTAGAGGAAGAGCTCTGAAAACTGAGTTTTCGGAGTTGGTCTAATTTCGTGGGCTGTGCGAGGTAGTGGGATAGCCCATCTGTAATTGTGTTAATAGCTGATAAGGACATCATTCCCCCCTTAATAACTATATTATACCATATGTTTAATTAAATTTAAATAGTTTAAATAAAATTTATTATGATTTAATAAGCTGTGAGATGCGAATAAATGCGGTTAGAAGGGTTAACCCCATGAAAATAAGGGCCAAAGGGGTGAAAAACTGAGGAGCTAGGATCATGAGGCTAAAGAAGATAAATGCCTCAGCCCGCTCCATCAGTCCGGGGCTATAGTGGAAGCTCTTGCTCGACTGGTTTTCTTGGAAAATTCCCACCACTAGGAAGGTGGTCACGCACAGAAAGACACTCCCGAGCATGAGAAGGGATATAAGCCCTCTACTATCAGGGGCATAGAGGTGGAGGCCGAGTAGAATGGCCCATTCGACAAGGCGGTCGGAAACGGTGTCGAGGACAGCCCCTTTAGGGGAGGTGAGGGTGCGATGGCGAGCCAGCGCGCCGTCGAGAGTGTCGAAAAAGCCGGTGGCGGTAAGGAGGAGGAGGGCGGCAAATGAGGCGTGGAGGTAGAGGCAAAGGGGAATGAGGAGGCCGGTGAGGGTGGCGAGGAGGGTGATCCAGCCAGGGCGGATTTGGGCAAGGCGGGGAAGAAGGGGCGCGATGAGAAGGCGGTCGTAGGTGGGCCTAAGGCTTTTCTCTAGCATTTTTTAATCGTCGCACGAAAGTGGGAATTAAAGCAAAAAGGGCGAGGAGAATGAGGGCAAGGCGGATCTCGATATTGAGGACCGACTTGATCGAAAACTCTTTTCCTTGATCAAAGATGGCGCCGAGGCCACTTCCCGCCTGCGTATAGACATAGGCACCGGGGATGATCCCAATAAAGGTGGTCCAGAGATAGGTGCGGGTCTTCACATTGAAGAAGGAGGGGGCAAGGTTAACGAGCCAAAAGGGAAAGAGGGGGATGAAGCGGAGGAAAAGGAGGTAGCTAGTCGCATTTTTTTGGAAGCCCGCTTCCATTTTAGAGAGGAAGGGACCTGCTTTTTTCTTGAGGAGATCGCCAAGGGCGGTCCGAGCAGCCAAGAAGATGAAGGTTGCCCCAATGGTGGCGGCAATGGTGACATAGAAGGTGCTTAAGGGAACGCCGAAGAGGAAGCCTCCGATGAGAGAAAGGACCGCTCCTGCGGGAATCGAAAGGGTCACGGTGACGATATAGATGAGGATAAAGAGAAAGGGAGCAAGCATAGGATAATGGGCGATGTAGGTGAGGAGTTTTTCTCGGTGTTCTTTGATATTATCGAAGGTGAGGTAGTCGGTGAGCCCTGAAAAGTAGGCAATGAGCATGAGGATCACGATGATGGTGAGGGGGATCCATTTTTTCATTGGGGTTATTCCTCCATATTTTCTATATAGAAAATATGAACGTAGAAAGAAAGCGCCTTTTAGAAAATGATAAGCGGACCAAGTATTGGAAACGGTGGGGTCCCTACTTGGCAGAGCGGCAGTGGGGAACCGTTCGAGAAGATTATAGCGAAGATGGTGATGTATGGAACTCGTTTCCTTATGAGATGGCGTTGGAGCGGGCCTACCGGTGGGGAGAAGATGGAATCGGGGGCATTTGTGATACCCACGCCCGCCTCTGTTTAGCCTTTAGCTTTTGGAATGGGGAGGATCCTTTCATCAAGGAGCGGATGTTTGGTCTCGCCAACCCGGAGGGAAACCATGGGGAGGATGTGAAGGAGTGTTACTACTACCTCGACAATACCCCTACCCACTCCTACATGAAGTATCTCTATAAATATCCCCAGGTGGAGTTTCCTTACGAGGCTCTGCGGAAGGTCAACGGGAGCCGGACCCAAGATGAGCCGGAGTATGAGCTTGTCGATACAGGGGTTTTTGATCATGACCGCTATTATGATATCTTCATCGAATATGGGAAAAAAAGTCCCACCGATATCGCGATCCGCCTCACCATTTTCAATCGGGGAGATGAGGAAAAAAAACTCCACATCCTCCCCACTTTTTGGGCCCGCAATACCTGGTTTAAAGAGGGGGTCGAAAAGCCCACCTTGAAAGGAGAAGGCTCGCTGATCGCAGCCGACCATCCGGAGCTGGGTCAATGGTTCCTCTATGGGGATGAACCGAAGGAGCTCCTCTTTACCGAAAATGAGTCGAAAGAAAAGGGGGGATACACCAAGGGGGGAATTAACGCCTACTTGGTTCATGGCGAAAAAGGAGCTATAAACCCAGAGCAGGTGGGAACGAAGGGGGCATTTCATTATGAGCTCACCATTCCCCCGGGAGAGTCGAGAGAGGTCCACCTCCGCCTGTGCACCGATAAGGAGCTTAAACACCCCACCGATGAGGTGACTAAAACATTAAAGGTCCGTTGCCGAGAGGCCGAAGAGTTTTATGGAGAGCTCATTCCCACCTCTCTTTCCGACGAGCACCGGATGATTGCTCGGCAGGCCTGCGCTGGAATGCTGTGGAACAAGATGTATTATAACCTTGTGATTCCCAGTTGGCTCAAAGGAGATCCCGACTTTTCTCCTCCCCTTCCTCCCCATGACCCTGACACCGCGCGTAATAGCGAGTGGCTCCATCTGCACTCCGACGATGTGGTGTCCACTCCCGACAAGTGGGAGTTTAACATGTTTTTCTCGTGGGACACCGCCTTTCATGCCCTGCCCCTTTCCGCCCTCGATCCCTCATATGCCAAACACCACCTCAACCTCCTGACCCAAGAGTGGTATATGCACCCCAACGGGATGCTCCCCGCCTATGAATGGAATTTTTATGATGTCAACCCGCCGGTTCATGCATGGGCGACGCTGAGGACCTTTAAGATCGACAAAAAGCAAAATGGAGCAGGGGACTACACCTTTCTAGAGCAGGTTTTCCAAAAGCTCCTCCTCAACTTTACCTGGTGGGTCAATCGGAAAGATCACGCGGGGAAAAACATCTTCCAGGGGGGCTTTTTAGGGCTCGATAATATCAGTGTCTTTAACCGAAGCGCTGAACTTCCCGCCGGCTCGACCCTTTACCAGTCCGATGCGACGAGCTGGATGGGGATGTTTTGCCTCAATATGCTTGCCATCTCTTTTGAGCTCTCTTTAAAAGATGTGGCTTACCAGGGAATGGCCAATAAGTTTTACAACCACTTTCTCCTTATTGCCGATGCCATTAACTACTCCGCCGATCGGTCCCACCCCTTATGGAATGAGGAAGATGGCTTTTACTACGATGTCCTAAAAATGGCAGATGGGGAGGAGCATCCCCTAAAAGTGCGTTCCCTTGTGGGACTCATGCCCCTTCTTGCCGTGACCACTATCGAAGCGGAGACTTTGGAGAAAATGCCCCTCTTCAGAAAAAAGATGGAGTGGTTTTTACACCACCGCCACGACCTTTGTGATAAAGTGGCCTGCATGAAAACCCCCGGTATGAATGAGAGGCGGATACTTTCTATTGTCAATCAGGAAAAGCTAGTGAAACTCTTGAGCGTCATGCTCGATGAAAACCAGTTTCTCAGCACTTATGGGATCTGTTCGATCTCAAAGTGTCATGAAGAAACTCCCTTTAGCCTCACCCTGGATGGAAAAACTTTTACCGTTGATTATGAGCCAGGGGAGTCAAAAAGCCGCCTTTTTGGAGGGAACTCTAACTGGCGGGGGCCCATCTGGTTTCCTCTCAACATCCTCCTCATCGAAGCGCTCCAAAAGTATCACTACTATTATGGGGATGAGCTCAAGGTCGAATGTCCCACCGGCTCGGGGAATTTTATGAACCTTTGGGATGTGGCAGCTGAGATCGCGCAGCGCCTCGTCCGCATCTTCGAGAAAAACGAAGAGGGAAAACGGCCTGTCTTTGGCGACTATGCAAAATTTCAATCAGAGCATTTCCAAGACCACCTTTTTTTTCATGAATACTTTCATGGCTGCTCAGGAAAAGGGCTCGGCGCCAGCCACCAAATGGGATGGACCGGGTGCGTCGCCAAGCTGATCAAGCAGCTCGGCGAGTATGGCCATTTGTAAAGCGGCTTTACATCTACTAAAAAGCAAAGTCTACAGAGAATTCGGGGAATAGATTTTTGACTTTTGCTATAACGGCAAGAGTTGCATTGCACTTTCTTTCTAGTCTTTGATAACTATAGAGATTACTCATCCCAAGCTTTTTTGCTGCTTGCTTTTGGGTCATTTTACGTTTAATCCGATGATACCGCACCATAAAGGCAAAAGCGATTTCTGGATCGACAGCAACTTGAACAAGTTTTTTTGACCGGTCTAACTTATCGTTAGGAAGGGGAGCGAGGAAAGTAGATCCAGAGGGTTCATCAAGATAGAGATTAAGCGCTTCTTCCATATTGCTTTGCAACTCTTTCAGTGTATTACCTTGTGTAACACATCCTTCAAGCTCCACACATTCGGCCCAGTAACCACGAGTTTCTTTATGAACTTTGAAATGGTAATGCATTACTTAACTCCTTTCAAAACTTTTAATAAAGACTTCTCCAGTCCCTTCTTTAACTCTTTATGAAAAGGAATCGTAATTGTTAGGTTTCCTTTCCGTACTTTACGATGACTTCCCTTTCCTTGTCCTTTTATTTCTTCAAATCCCTTCTTTTTAAATAGCTTAAGCATTTCTTTGCCACTATAAGGCATTGCTCTATATCCTTCTTAACTTCATAATACCAACTTTAGTTGGTTTTTATCCAGAAAAAAATTCCCATAAACATAAATAACCAAAAAACAATCCCTTATGAGCCAATTGCAAAATTACTGATTAATCGATTTTTGGAAGATTTTTGCAAATTTTAGGCCTTGTTCACCTTTACAGGTAAAAAGTTCGCACATTTATCGGTGGTATATGTAAGAAAGATACGTCGGGGGCGGGGCCCCTCGCTGCCCCCTTGAAGCCGTGGGCACTTCACGACGCAGCTTTTCTTCGCCTTCGGCTCTGAAGCTGCGTAGGTTCAGTGTTTTTTTTTGTTAAGCTGAAAGTCAAACCAAAGCGAATATGGTAAGTGGCTAAAAAACTGAAAAAAGGAGACTTACTGCTTGGTA
>NZ_JAAEJV010000039.1 GCF_015356785.1 Candidatus Neptunochlamydia vexilliferae
TCGACCACCACACCATCGAAAGACACCTCCAAACCCAAAAAAGAAAAATCCACACCCACGCCGCCACCCAAACCCAACACTTCTACCAACAAGCCTTCTACGAAAACTTCACCCAAGCGGAAACTCACCTCACCCACCTAAAAAAACTCCTTGAATCTTTCCCGAAACTCACTCCCCATATCAAACCCCAAGAGCTCACAGCAACCCTCGAACACACCAAACAACAAAAAGCCCAAAAAGAAGCCCGCGAACGGGCCTACCAAAAACAAATCCAAGCCGTCAACCAAAAACTCGAAGACTCCATCAAACAGATCGACGCCCAAAAAGCCAGAATGGAAAAGGAGCTTGCCCAAAGAGACAAGAAGTACGAAGAACTCATCGCCTTCCAAAAACAAACCCATGCCGAAAGCCTTCAGACCCTCGAAAACACCTTCCAAAAACTCATCTTAGAAAGAGACTCCCGCCTCGAAAAAAAACAACAACAGTACGAAGCCGCCCGCCAGCTCAATGACCAAAAAAGGGTCCAAGAGCTCCAACAAGAAAAACAAAAAATCGAAGCCACCTACAAAAAACAGCTGGAGCAGACTGAACAAGAAAAACAAAAAGCCCTCTTCGAAAACCAAAAACTCATTGAAACCCAGAAAAAAAACCATGCAGCCCAACAAAAAAAGCTCCAAAACCAAATTAAACAACTCGAAGCCCAAAAAATCCAAAAACAATCTCTCAAAAAACAGATCCTCCCCTCCATCGCCTACGGCAAAGCCACCTGGGAAAAACACTTCGGCCCCGGCTCCATCACCGAAAAAGAGCCCCCTCTCCCCTCCAATATCGAAGAAATCCTAAATGCTCCCACCCCCTTCAAAGTCGAAGGGTTTAGCGGTAAGGTGCGCGACACCCACCTCCTCGTCTGGATCCCCAGCAAGGTCAACAACACGGTGCTCACCCTCGATAATCTTCCGAAGGTCTTCGGGAAGTATGGTTATTGTGATGCTAATTATGTAAAAAAAGAGCATGGAAGCCGAGGAACCTCTTCCCACTGGATCCTCATGAGCAAAAACATCCTAGAGGGGACCCGCGGTAAAACCTACGACGTTCAAAAACAAATCGTTAGAAAATATGCCTCCAAAGGATACACCCTTTCAAACGCCCTAGATGTTGCAGTCGCTGTCCTTCTCCACCAAAAGGAGAAGAAGGAGTATCTGTTGCCAGGAAAGCCTACATGGACCTATACACGGTGTCAGGAGAAGGTGAACGATAATAAGTGGCCGGTGGCAATAGGCGGCTTCGCCGCTGGGGGCCTCACCATCAGCAGCCACTGGGACGACCAGTACCTCTGGGACGTCCAGAAAGACGGTGTTGTTGGGCTGCGGAAGTTCTAGAGCATTGGCTATTGGATCATTGATTTTTGGGGTTGGACCATTGATCATTAATCCATTGAGGCCCCATAGGGGCCCTTGGGGAAAAAGTGGCGGCGTTAGGCGCCGATTTTTTCAAGCCAGTAACCGCTATGAGGGGGGTGGAGTAGGCAAAGCCCATTCCCTCATTGCGAAAAACTCCTTTTTTGTGTATATTTTAACTTCAAACCAACAAAGGAGTTAACATGTCTACCACCCCTAAAGAACTGATCTTCGAAGAAGAAGCCCGCGAAAAACTCAAAGAAGGCGTCGATAAACTCGCCGACACCGTCGGAGTCACCCTCGGCCCTAAAGGAAAAAATGTCGGGCTCGAGTCAAGCTGGGGTGCCCCCACCATCACAAGCGACGGCAACAGCATCGTTAAAGATATCGAACTCAAAGACCCCTACGCAAACATGGGTGTCTCCATGGGAAAAGAGGTTGCCCGCAAAATTAAAGAGCAGTCCGGCGATGGAACCACAACCGGAATCATCCTCTTACGCGCCCTTGTCAAACAAGGAATCAAAAATATCGCGTCAGGAATGAGCCCCATCACCCTAAAACGGGGAATCGAAAAAGGGGTCGAAACCGTCCTAAAAGAACTCGACGCTCTTAGCATCGCTGTTGAAAACCCAGAAGCCATCCAAAATATCGCTACCGTCTCCGCTTCTGGCAATGCAGAGGTCGGATCCACCATCTTCGAAGCAATCGACAAGGTCGGAAAGTCGGGAGTCATCTCGATCGAAGAGGGAAAGGGAACCACCACCACGATCGAAATGGTCGAAGGGATGCGCTTCGACCGGGGCTACACCAGCCCCTACTTCTGTA
The DNA here is from genome assembly GCF_015356785.1 of Candidatus Neptunochlamydia vexilliferae. Taxonomy (NCBI): domain Bacteria; kingdom Pseudomonadati; phylum Chlamydiota; class Chlamydiia; order Parachlamydiales; family Simkaniaceae; genus Candidatus Neptunichlamydia; species Candidatus Neptunichlamydia vexilliferae. Next base: position 2,223 of record NZ_JAAEJV010000039.1, read on the forward strand.
CAGACACGGAAAAGATGGTTGCCCAGGTCGAAGGAGGACACATCCTCATCACCGATAAAAAAATCTCCTCGATCCAAGAAATTCTCCCCCTCCTCCAAGCAGTCTCTGCAGGAGGAAAACAGCTCCTAATCATCGCTGAGGATATCGAAGGGGATGCCCTCTCCACCCTTGTAGTCAATAAACTCCGCGGCGCTCTTAAGATTGCCGCTGTCAAAGCTCCCGGCTTTGGTGACAAGCGAAAAGCCATGCTCGAAGATATCGCAGCTCTTACTGGAGCGACCGTCATCTCCGAAGAAAAAGGGATGCAACTCAAAACAGCAACGGTTGACCTTCTAGGAAGCGCTGAAAAAATCGAAATCTCTAAAGACCACACCACCATCGTAGGTGGCAAGGGAAAGAAAGAGATGATCGATGCCCGGATCAAGCAGATCGAATCCGAGCACGCTGCTGCCACAAACGACTACGATAAAGAAAAGCTCGACGAGCGGCGCGCAAAACTCCAAGGAGGCGTTGCCGTCATCCGTGTGGGCGCTCCTACAGAACCTGAGATGAAACAGAAAAAGCAAGTTTTCGAAGATAGCTTAAATTCGACCCGCGCTGCACAAGAAAGTGGCTTTGTCCCTGGAGGAGGCGCAGCCCTTCTCCGCGCCAGCCAAAAGCTGAAGGAAAGTGAAGATCTTGGCGAGCAAATCGTCTATGCCGCCTGCTCCGCCCCCTTCAAGCAAATCGTCGACAACTGCGGCAAAGATAGCTCGATCTACCTAGAAGAAGTTCTAAAAGGTGGTTCAACCATTGGCTTTAATGCTCGCACTGAAACGGTCGAAGATCTGATCAAATCGCAGGTCATCGATCCGACAAAGGTAGTGAAAAACTCCCTTAAATTTGCAGCATCAGCAGCGGGGATTATCTTGATCTCTGAAGCGCTGATCACCGATGCAAAAGATGACGATCAGGAATGAAGCAAGCAGCAGTTCTTTGCGGATCAGGAATAGGGGATGGGCTGCTCATGATGGTTGCAGCCCACCACCTTAGAAAAGGGGGCTACGCTCCCACCATTTTCCATGACCACCATAAAGAGCTCTCTCTTCTCTTTGAAGGGTATCCCTTTGCCCCCTACCCCGATAACCTCGAAGAAACGTTAAGAAATTTTGATCGGGTCATCGTCGAAAATGACAACTCAAAAAGAGCGTGGGACCTCTTTGCCTTACGGGATGCAAAAAAACTGACAAACCTCACCTTCTTTTTCCCCACCCCTTGTCGAAAAATGGTCGAAGGAGATGTTCTTTTCGACCCCAAAAAACCCATCGCCTCCAACTTAGCAATGGCTTGCCACAAAACACTGGGCACCGACCTCTCAAAAGAAAATAATCTCTCCGTTCCAGAGGAAAAAACCTTTCAAAAGTACCCTAAACGGGTTGTCATCCACCCCACAAGTAATGACCCCAAAAGGAACTGGAAAAAAGAGCAGTTTTTAACCCTCGCTAAACAGCTAGAAAACGAGGGATACACCGTCTCTTTTTGTGTGGCCCCCGATGAAAAAAGTGGCTGGGACGGGGTTCTTCTCCCTTCCTTTAAAAACTTAAAAGAGGTTGCCGCTTACCTTTATGAGTCGGGGTTTCTGGTTGGAAACGACTCTGGAATTGGCCACCTTGCCTCAAGCTTAGGCATTCCAACACTTACCATCTCAGGAAACCCGAAACGGGTCCGCCTGTGGCGCCCCGATTGGGCCCTAGGAAAAGTGGCCACCCTCCCCTTTCCCCTTCCCAACTTTAAGGGGATTAATATGAGAGTGAGGGAAAACCATTGGCAACGCTTTGTCTCTGTTGGAAAAGTCTTTAAAACCTTTCAGGAACTCGCTGATGAAAGCCGCCGTCATTTGTTCTAAAGGGATGGGTGATGGGCTGATGATGCTCGTCGCCTCCCACCGCCTTAAGCTTCAAGGGTATCACGTCACCACCTTTCAAGACTCCTTGGGGCAACTTGCCGAGTGGTTTCCTGGCCACCACTTTGCCAAGCGCTCCGAAATCGAAAGTTTGGATGATTTTGACTTGATCCTCCTGCAAAATGACAACACCCCCTTCTCCTTTAACCTGGTCGACAAGTACCGCGATAAAATGTCGATCTTTTACGCAAGCTATGAAGAGGGAAAGCACCGCCCTTTAACACCACGCGACTTCCTCTTTAATCGGGCCCGTCCGATGGTTTATAATATCGCCGAGGGAGTGGCTAATCTCCTTGGGCAGATCAATCCCATTCAAGAGAATGGACTGATGATTCCTGAGGGACTCACCTATCAAAAATATGGGAAGAGGATCGTCATCCACCCCACCAGCACCACCCCCAAGAGGACCTGGCATAGGGGCAAATTTTTAAAGCTTGCAGCTCAACTTAAAAAGAAAGGCTATGAAGTCGTTTTTGCGGTCAGCCCAGAGGAGCGAGAAGAGTGGGTGAGCAGCGGATTTCCTGTTCCCAAGTTTCCAACTTTAGCCGATCTTGCTGCGTACCTTTATGAGTCCCGCCTCCTCATTGGGAATGAGTCGGGAACCGGCCACCTTGCCTCCAACCTGGGGATTCCCACCCTCATCGTCGCCAGCTGCCCCAAACAAATGGCTCTGTGGCGGCCCGGCTTTCGTCTGGGAAAGGTGCTCACCCCCCCTCCCTACATCCCTAACTTTAAGCTGGCCCGGCTGCGGGAAAAAAAGTGGCAGACTTTTATCACCCCCCATCGTATGTTTAAGACGTGTCGCGAATTATTAGAGTTTTAACCCTTCTCCTCCCCCTCTCTCTTTTTGGAGGTCTTTTAAGTAAAGGAGACTTTCAAGTTTGGAATACCGATGCCGTTAACATTCGGGTCAGTAGGAAAATGACCCTGACAGGAGAGACCCAATTTCGGTATGGCGATGGAGGGAAAAACATCTTCTACAAACACTACCAGGGAGGGCTTCTCTTCTTTCGCTCTCCCCACATCAATTTTCAAACCGCCTACCGACAAGTTTATCGCCGGATCGATAACAAGTGGGAAAAAGAGTACAACCCCTTCATCGATCTGACCTTTCAAGCAAGCTCCCGTCGCGGATGGTTTATCTCTGACCGTAACCGGGTTGTCTACCGCGTTCGAGGAGGAAAACTCTTTGATAAGCAAAACCTCTGGCTTTACCGTAACCGTCTCTTTATCCTCCCCGGGTTAAGACTAGGGAAAGCTTCGATGGCTCCCTTTTTCGCTTATGAATTTTTTTGGCAAGAAAGCCGCGGAATCGATCAAAACCGTTTGCAGTGGGGGCTCAGCATCCCCTACCGAAAAAAAACAATGCTTAACCTCAGCTACATGCTCCGCTACCTTAAAAACCGTAAGAAAAAGTGGATCAATCAAAATGTCCTGTGGATCGACTTTTCTCTTCACTTTTAAGTTCCTTAAAACCCCGGAGTGCTACTACTGTCAATTGCTTGAATTTTTCTTTTCCTCCAGGTTCAGAGGGGTAAAATGACCCCTACTCTATTGGAGTATGTGGTCATTTTACCCCCATAAATCTGATGAAAAATCGAAAATCCCCTCATTTGACATTAGTAGTACTCCGGGGTAAAATGTAATTTAAATTTTACAAGGAGCTTTTTATGAAAAATTCCCCTCACCGTATGAAGCATCAGCAAAAAAAGGCGATCCGTGCTGCCCAAAAAGAGGAATACGAGACCAAAGAAAAAAAGATGCTCGAAAAGGATCAGAAAAAAGCCCTCACCTCCCCGAAAACCAATAAGATTGCAAAGGGAAAAGCCTCCTCAAAGAAAAAATCCCACATGACCTCTCCCAAAGATATCACCTGGGAAACCGAGCCCGAAAGCATCCATAAGGAAGGAAAACATTGGATCCAAACGATTCAAAAACAAACTTTAGATACCGCTTCTCGCCTTCGGAAAAAGCTTCAAAAACTCAACTTTCTAAAAAGGAAATAGTATGATGAAACCCTTCTCTATTATCTTTAGCCTCCTCCTTCTAATGGGAAACATCTATGGAACAAATGGCTATTTTTCCATTGGCCATGGAATAAAATCCAAAGGACGTGCAGGAACATCGACTGCCTATGCGGATGAGGCTTTTGGAGGAGCCAATAACCCCGCTAGCATGGTTTATGTAGGAACCCGAAACGATATCGACCTCACCCTTTTTTCTCCACATAGAAAGGCAAGCCGTCGTGGAGAAACCGCCGCTGGAGGAATCTACAACTTCAGCTCCTTTTCAAAGCGAGACTACTTTCTCATTCCAGAAATGGGATTCAATTATAACCTCACCGACTGGATTTCGTTAGGGGTCACCGCTTATGCCAACGGCGGAATGAATACCAGCTACGTGAATCATAACAAAGTTCCTGGCTCCAACGCTAATCCTGCATCCTGTGGGACAAAGGGGGCTAACCTTCTCCTTGGATGTGGAGAGCTTGGCATCGACTTCATGCAGATGGTCATTGCACCCACTATTGCGATTCGGGTTGGGAAGTTTGCCATCGGAGCAAGCCCTCTGCTAACCTATCAACGCTTTGAAGCTAAAGGATTGCAAGCTTTCGCCCCCTTATCGAAGTACCCACAAAACCTCACAAATCAAGGACATGACAACTCTTTTGGGATTGGAGGACGCTTTGGGATGATGGCTAAACCCTTCCAATGGCTCACGCTAGGAGCTGTCTATACAACAGAAACCCTTACCTCCCCTTTTGGTAAATACAAAGGCCTTTTTGCTGAAGGAGGAAGGCTCAACGTTCCCTCAAACTTTTCAGTCGGATTCAAGCTTGATCCTCTTCCCCACATCTCTTTAGGGTTCGATTTTCGGAGAATCTTTTACCATTCTATTCCTGCAATAGGAAACTTGCAGTCGACCAGCCTAGCTAACCCCCTAAAGCCTATAGGAAGCTCCGGTGGAACAGGGTTCCACTGGAGAAACCAAAACGTTTACAAAATTGCGGTAGAGTATACTCCAATCAATTCGCTCACACTCAGACTAGGTTGGAATTATGGTCGTAGTCCGATTAGAAGTGGCATTGAAGATGTCACACTCAATATCCTAGCTCCAGCTATAACAGAAAATCACCTTGCCTTTGGAGCCGACTACAACTTTTTTGATGGAAGAGCAGAACTAAAATTCTTCTACCTTCATGGATTTAGTAACACCGTTACCGGCCCTTCTGTGCTAGCAACTATTGGTATTCCTGGCACTGAAACGATAACACTCTTTACGAACTCTTTTGGGCTAGGATTTGGATGGAATTGGTAAAATTTTTTATCCTAACCTTCCTCCCTTGTCTTCTCTTTGGAGCCATTAACAGCCCAGGAGATTTCCAGGTATGGAACTCTGACAAAATCTCCATTGAGGTAGCTAATAACATCTACCTCTCTGGAGAGGCGGAGTTTCGATTTGGCAACGATGCAAAATCTCTCTACTATAAGCACTTTCAAACCGGATTTACCTTCATCCGCTCCAAACATGTTGTCGTTCAAACCATCTACCGACAAACCTACCTAAGGATCAACAAAAAATGGAGGGTTCAATACAACCCCTATGTCGATCTTATCCTCAAGACCAAGCTCCCCAAAGGATGGATTATCTCAGATCGGAACCGGATCTTTGCCCGCTTTTTAGGAAAAACCTTTCCAAAGCACCTCCTTTGGATCTATCGAAACCGGGTCGAGGTGATTCCTCCTTTAAGGTTTGGCCCTAATGACGCCTCCTTTTATATTGCTAATGAAATCTTTTGGCAACAGACCCGTAGTCTCGACCAAAATAGGGCCGAGGCAGGCTTTCACATCCCCTTTCGGGAAAAGATCAACTTCCACCTCAGCTATATGCTCCGCTCCCTCAAGAGGCTCGATAACCACTGGGTCCACCACAACGTTGTCCGGATCCGCTTCAATTTAAAGTTTTAGGTTTACAGGTTTTTCTTTTTCTTCTGTTTATGGTAGACTTGGACCCATGACACGGATCGCCCATATCTCAGACCTTCACTTTTCGCGATTTTCCCTCGCCCCCACTCAGTTTCTCTCGAAACGGTGGCTGGGAAACCTCAACCTATTGATGAATCGGTCAAAAGATTATTTAAACGAGCGCCCCTGGTCTCTCATCCCCACCTTCAAAAAGGAGGGAATCACCCATGTGATCATCTCAGGCGATCTGACCACCACCTCAAGCGATGCGGAATATACCCTCGCCAAAAACTTCGTCGATGCGCTGAAAAAAGAGGGAATGACCGTTTTCCTCATTCCTGGCAACCATGACCACTATACCAAAAAGGCCGATCGGACAAAGCGGTTCTACAACTACTTCCCCATGCCAGAAAGCCAAGAAGGCTTTTCCCTTGAAAAGCATGGAGTCACCGCCCTTCCCCTTACTGAAGGATGGAACCTTGTTTTACTCGATACCAGCTACGCCTCTGCGCTTACCTCTTCAAACGGCTTTTTCTCCCCCGCCCTCGAAAAAAATCTTCAAGCCCTCCTTCAAAAGCTCAACCCCGAAGAGCAGGTGATTCTTGTGAACCACTTTCCCTTTTTCCAACATGAACGCCCAAAACGGCGGCTGATTCGAGGAGAAAAGTTGCGGGAGATGATCGCCTCCCATCCCAATATCACCCTGTACCTCCATGGACACACCCACCGGCGGACCATTGCCGACCTCCGTCCCAACGGTCTTCCCCTTATCTTTGACAGCGGCTCAACCGGTCACAAAAAAGGGTCATGGAACCAGCTCGACCTGGAACAAACAAGTCTTAAACTCACCTCCCACCGGTGGAAAGAAGGGTGGAGCATCATCGATACCCAGTCATTCACCTTCAAAACAAAACCGTGGTACCACCCAGGACTCCGCTTCAAATGTACCGGCTGCGGGAAGTGTTGCACCGGAAGTGGTTTTGTCTGGCTCCAAGAAGAAGATATAGAAACCTTAAGTGCCCATCTCGACCTTCCTCGAGAAGCCTTTCTGAAAAAGTATACCCGGCAAGTAGGAAGAGACCTGGCCCTTATCGATGATCCCGGATCGGATGATTGCATCTTCCTTAAGGATAAAAAGTTTTGCGCCGCTTATGAGGCCCGCCCCAAGCAGTGCCGCACCTTCCCCTGGTGGAAAGGTAATCTAGAAAGTCCTGCTCAATGGGAAGAAGCCAAAAAATATTGCGAAGGGATCGACCACGAAGAGGCCCCTTTAATTTCTGTTGCAGAAATTAAAAAGCACCTTGATTAATCTCCTCTGATTTTGTTAAAAGAAAGGGATGCATGTCCCCGAAGAAGTTAAAGCACTCGCTGCTCAGTGGCTCAAGGCCCCTTACGATGAGGAGACCCAGAAGGAAGTTCAGGCCCTCCTAGAGGGAGATCCTGCCGCCCTGATCGACGCCTTCTACACCACAGTCGCCTTCGGGACTGGAGGGATGCGGGCGGTGATGGGCGCAGGGACCAACCGGCTCAACAAGTATACGATCCGTAATGCGACCCAAGGGCTTGCTAACTATATCCTCAGCCAAAAGGTCGCTCATCCAAAAGTCTTTATTAGCTATGACTCCCGAATCAACTCCCGCCTCTTTGCAGAGGAAACAGCGCGGGTCCTTGCTGGCAATGGAATCGAAGTGTTTATCACTAAAGAGCTCCGCCCCACCCCTTTCGTTTCCTTTGGATGTCGGTATCATGGCTGCACCGCAGCGGTGATGATCACCGCCTCCCACAATCCTCCCGAATATAATGGCTACAAAGTCTACTGGAGCGATGGAGCGCAGGTCGTTCCCCCTCATGATAAAGGGATCATGGCCGAGGTCGACAAGATCAAACACCCCGATCAAATTAAGCTCGTCCCCTTTGGCCATTCGCTGATCCACCAAGAGGGAAAAGACGATGACGAAGCTTACTACGCCGCCCTGATGCCCCTTCAAAACCACCCGGAAACCAACCAAAAAGAGGGAAACACCCTTAAAATTATCTACTCCCCCCTTCATGGATGTGGCATTACAACGGCGCCCGAAGGGCTGAAACGTTGGGGCTTTACAAACATCTCCCATGTCGAAGCGCAAAAAGTGCCCGACAGCACCTTCCCAACCGCCCACTCCCCTAATCCCGAGCAAGAAGAAGCCCTTCATTTGGGGATCGACCAGCTTGTAAAGGAAGAGGGAGATCTTTTTATCGCCACGGATCCCGATGCTGACCGGATGGGGGTGGTTGCTTTACATGAAGGGAAACCGGTCATCCTCAGCGGCAACCAAATCGCCTCCCTTTGCCTCCACTACCTCTGCACTACCAAGTCGCTCCCTAAAAATAGCGCCTCTCTTACAACCATCGTCACCACCGAGCTATTTAAGTCGATCGCCGAGTCCTTCAACGTCACTCACTTTGAAGTGCTCACCGGCTTTAAATATATCGGAGAGAAAATCCACGAGTGGGAACAAAGCGGAGCCCACGCCTTCCTCTTCGGCGCTGAAGAATCGCTCGGCTTTCTCTATGGAACCCACTCCCGCGATAAAGATGCCACGATTGCCGCCTGCCTTGTCTCTGAAATGGCCCTCCAACTCAAAAAACAGGGGAAAACCCTCGTCGATCAGCTCAATGAACTCTATAAAACCTATGGCCCCTTCCTAGAAAAGCAGCTTTCTGTCCCCTTTGGGGGAGGGCAAAAAGGGATGGAAACGATGAAAAAACTGATGGAGGCTCTCCGCCAAAATCCACCAAAGGAAATTAGTGGCGACAAAGTGATCGAAGTGGAAGATTATCTCACTGGAAAGACAAAGATTCCTTTGCCCAAATCGAACGTCCTCGTTTTCCGAACCGAAGACCAAAGTAAGTTTATCATCCGCCCCTCGGGAACCGAGCCCAAGATCAAGATCTACGGCCTGGCCCGCCATAGCAATGTAAAGCGGCTTGACATCTCATTAAATTTCCTGAAAGAGAATCATCTGAAGGGATAGGCCTGGCTCATGACCAAGCCAAGGTAATGGAGCAAAGCAGGAATGATCAAAAGAAAAAAGAGTATTTTATAACCTTGAGACTTAATATCATCTTGCTTGGTTACACGGTTAGTTAGACTGTGACTACTTTTTTCTTGGCAACCAATAGAGACCGAAATATTATTTGTTATTGAAATGCGCTTTACTAGACCACTACCCTGATTATTCCACGGATCTTTAAAAAAATCTGAATCTTTTTCTTTAACGTACACAATAAAAAGAATTTAATCAAAAGAACTAATCTTTAAGTCGCTTGCAATCAAGCGCTTGGCTTATTTGGATATTTGATCCGGAGGTGACGAGCAACCGATAAGCTCTTGATTATAGTGCGCTTAACGGTTCCAAACTCCTCAAAAGTGAGCTGACAGTCGTCAAATTGGCCATCTTCGAGCTTTTCGGCAATCAGGCGATTGACGAGCTCGGTGATCGCCTCTTCATCGGCATTCTCGAGGGAGCGGGAGGCAGCCTCAATGGTATCGGCCATCATGATAATCGCAGACTCTTTGGAACGGGGTTTGGGTCCTGGGTAGCGGAAGAGCTTTTCATCGACGCTATCGGAGTCTCCCCCCATCTGCTCCACCTGCTTACAGTAGAAGTAATAGACGAGGGTATTCCCATGGTGCTCCCGGATCACATCGATAAAGCTTTGGGGAAGGCCATGTTTTCGCGCTAGGACCTCTCCCTCGGTCACGTGGGTGATGATCACCTGGGCGGACTCTTGAGGGGTGAGGAGTTGGTGGATATTAAAGCCCCCCATCTGGTTTTCGGTAAAGTAGTGGGGATTAAAGAGCTTTCCGATGTCGTGGTAGAGGGTGGAGACGCGGCAGAAGAGGCCATTCGCGCCAATGGCTTGGGCAGCCGCTTCTGAAATACTGCCCACAACAAGACAATGCTGGTAGGTTCCCGGCGCTTCAACGCTCAAGCGGCGGAGAAGCTCGTTATTGGGGTCCATGTACTCCATCAAGGTGATGTCGGTCATGACGTGGAAGATCGACTCCAACATGGGCAGGAGGCCGACGACTAAAATCGAGGTGAGGGCTAGGAAGACAAAGGTACTCATTAAGTCGGAGACGACATAGATATTCCAAAAGACATTGAGAGAAAAGTTATAGACAAAGAAGATCGGAATGCAGGAGAGCCACACTTTTCCACATACCGCAAAGACCTCCTTACGTTTCCTTAAGTTCCGAGAGGCGAGGATCGCAATAGCCCCCATCGTGATGTTGATGACGATGAAACGACTATGGTCGACGGCAAGCGATAGCCCCAAAATCACCGCAAGGAAGCAGGTGGAAAAAAGAGCCACTTCACCACTTAAAAGGACACAGATAAGGATCGCTGCAAAGGGAAGAAATAAAGGATAGCGGACCACCTCAAGAAGGCCTCCGGTACTTTGAAGGAGGAAAAACTCGGTCACCTTAGCAGCGATCAATGTTAGGATAATAATCGTTGCATACAGGGAGAGCTTATAAATATTCCGGATAATCTCTTGGTGTTTGTAGTGGAAGTAAAAGCCCCCGATTAAAACGATGAGCGTCGCAAAAATCAAACTACTTAAAAGGGGAAGGGGCTCCCAAATTTTTTGATCTTCGGTCATCGCCTTTTTCATCGCTTGGACCATAGAGATATGGCGCTGTGTCACCTTTTCCCCTTGGTCAACAATCCGACTTCCCGCCCGGATTTGACTAAACCTTTGGGGAACGGTCGTCTCGACCTGCCTGCGCAGGGCCCGCTGCGCCGAGGTATCTTGATCCATCGGCCAGTCGATTCCCTGAAAATAATTTAAGATGTAGGCCACATCGGGTCCCCGCCGCTTCTTCTTGATCAACTCTTGTTGAATCTGTTGCCAAAAGCTATCGGAAAGAGGGGCACTCTCCCCATCAAAAGAAGAGGGAAGAAGAAAATATTCTGGAGGGAGGAGATCTAAAGAGCGGAGACGGTTGAGGGTGCGCTCCTTAGCGAAGCGGGATTCCAAGAGAACCGCTTTCACATCGTCCGCTGTCTGGTAGAGCTCTTCATAAGTGGTCTTTGTTAAAAAATTCCGCCAGCGCGGGTCATCGATCAAAAACTTCTCTACCTGAAACCGTTTCTGATCGACAAACTGAGGGTCGAGTCGGTAGATCACCCCAATATCGCGGGCCGACTCTTGCCTTAAGATCACCGTCCCCTCTTCATCGGGAAACTCAAAATCGACCTGGGCCACGACATAATTTTTTGCGTGGCTATCTAGCTCAAGCATGTCGACACGCACTTCACGAAAGTGAATGAATGCTGCCAAGGAAAAAAGGATCAAAAGGCCCACGAGCAAACGTTTGCCTAAATTTTCCTTCCTCAAGTAGCGCTGCCACTTGGGGGTCTCTTTCGACTCTCCACTCATTATTTTAGCTTACCACAACTTGCATTTTAACAACTACCATAGCAGAATCATGTTAAAAGGATACACCATGTCGACATATCAAGTCATTGCAAAAAAGTTTCGTCCCAAAAAATTTTCTGAGGTCTTTGCTCAAGAAGCGATTGTCCAAACCCTAAAAAATGCGATCCGGATGGGAAGAACAGGGCATGCCTATCTCTTTTGCGGGACGCGAGGAACGGGAAAAACGACCCTTGCCCGCCTCTTTGCCAAAGCGATCAACTGTAAAAACTTAGGCCCCGACCAAGAACCTTGCAACACCTGCCCCTCCTGTACCGAGATCACCTCGGGTCATTCCCTCGATGTGATCGAGATCGATGGCGCCTCTAACCGGGGGATTGACGACATCCGGAGCCTCAATGAAACGGTTAGCTATGCGGCCTCTAGCGGCAAATATAAAATCTACATCATCGACGAAGTCCACATGCTCACCAAAGAAGCGTTTAACGCCCTTCTTAAAACGCTCGAAGAGCCTCCCGCCCATGTGATCTTCTTTTTTGCCACCACCGAGCCCCATAAAGTCCTTCCCACCATCCTCAGCCGGTGCCAAAGGTTTGATCTTCGCCGGATCACCCCTGAAAAAATCGCACAAAAGCTGACCACCATCACTCAGAACCTCAATATTACCGTCGAGCCAGGCGCCCTCCAGCTCATTGCCCGCCACGCCGAAGGGTCGCTCCGCGATGCCGAGTCACTCCTCGACCAACTCCTCTGCTACGAAGAGCCCCCCATCACCCGAGACCATGCCACCAAAGCCCTTGGCCTTGTCCAAAACGATCTCTTCTTTGCCCTTGACCACGCCGTGAGCAAATATGACCTTGCCGCCCCCTTCTCCCTCACCAATACCCTCTTCGAAGCAGGGTGCAACCTCGAATACTTTCTCGAAAGCCTCGCGAGCCACTACCGGACCATCGCCACCATCCAAATGGGAGAACGGCCCCCCTTCCCCGAATATGCCACCTCCGCCAAACTCTATTCCAAACACCACGTGCTTGAAACCCTCGACTACCTCATCAACACCCTCGAAAAGGGAAAGCAAACCCCCTTTAAAAAGATCCACATCGAAGTGGCCTTCCTTCATATCATCCGCACCTCCAAACGGATCCCCCTCGAGTCCCTTGTCGAACGACTCGAAAAACTCCAAAAAGGGCCCGCGCCCGAGCCTACTACTCCTCCACCCCAAGACGTAACACCGCCAGAACCCGAGCCCGTCGCAAAGGCGCCTGAGCCAACACCCGAAGTGGTAAAAGCTCCTGAACCCGAACCCGAGCCGGTCGCAAAGGTGTCTGAACCCGCAGCCCCTGTCGAAGAGGTCCCTTTCTTTCCAGAAACCCCACCTCCACCTCAAAACACCCCTCCGCCTCCAGCGGCCAAGCCAGCAGCCCCTCCTGCCACTATTCAAGAAAAGATTAAGCAAGAGCAGGTCATGCGCTTTACCTCGGTGGCGCTTAATGGCTCCCTAAAGAAATAATTAAAATTATTTTTATTATTCCCGCAAAATAGAAGCTTGTTATACAATATTAGAGGGTGTCGTCAAGAGATGCTCAATATAGAAGCTCTTGCTATGAGGAAAGTTCAAGGCGTCCGATGCAGGAAGCCCAAATCGGGCTTTCGAAGGAGGACAACGATGAAATTTCCCATAGGAAGGGCTTAAGGATTGATCAGCTCTTGACGATACCCTCTAGTTACTACCCCTTTTAACCTATTCTTTGAAGGCCCCTTTCTGGGGCCTTCCCCTTTTTTCCCCCCTTTGCTATAATGACACCCATAAACAACATTTGAGGTTCCCCATGGGTAGCGGTTATTCCAAAATGAAGAAGCAAGCCAAGCTTTTCCAAGAGCAAATGGCTAAAATGCAAGAAGATATGCAAAAACTAGAGGTCACCGGCTCTGCAGGGAATGGCCTTGTTGAAATCACCCTCACCGGGGAAAAAGAGATCAAAAAACTCAACATTAAACCTGAATGCGTTGATCATGAGGATGTTGAGGGTCTCCAAGACCTCATTATTGTCGCTTTTAATGATGCTGCCAAGAAGATCGAGGACAATTCTCCTCAGAATGGCCTTTCTATGAGCGGCCTTCCTTTTGGACTCTAATTCTTTAATAATTAACACATTAACAGTTAATTATACTAATTACACTTTCAATTAAACGTAATTTATGTTATAATAGTAACGGTGCGAATAAAAAAGGCATGGTATTATTATGATAGTAAATTACGTTTCAATAAATTATTTTACAGAAGAGTTCTTTTCCAAAGCTATTGATGGACTTTATGCTCTAATCGCTAAAGTCAGCGAATATGCTTCGTCGCTTATAGAGCGTCTTAGATCCTCTATGACTCCAAGTTCTAAACACTTTATTAAAAACGAAGTAGAATTAAAATTAGAAATAACCAATTTTGCTTTAAACGAGCTTAAAGATCAAAATATTACACTTACTAGCCCGTCAGACAAATCAAATGAGATCTTCCAATCTCAGGGAGACGGACAACTCTTTGGTTATTCGGAAGAAACAAACCCAAAAATCTTTGACCAACCGGTCTCCTCGTTTATAGAACGGGGTGAGTTTGAAGAAATAGAATTATAAAAAATTAGTTAAAAACAAAATAATAAAAAGGTAATAATTATGATTATCGTATACCCAAATTTAGATGAATCCAGGCCCCAGACTACTGAGGATGGAGTCGTTGAAGAGGCTAGAAACCAAGAGTTTCAAGAGGTTCGTAGTGGAGTTTTTCGCCGAACAACTTCCATTTCAAATGAGCTTAACTTTAGTTTAAGTAACTTAGTTGCGCGAATCATGGAGTTTATCTCCAATGTTGTTAAAGCAATCGGCAACCTGATCTTTTCGAACAGTCATGCAAGCAGTAGTAATTATTCGAAAGAACCTATTCAAATTTGCTTCACTGATTAAACAGATTCATCAAAGGTAAGATCAACATACGCTTTGCTTAAGAGCGCCTCGACTTTTTCGGCGGTGCTCAAGGAAGGGGCCTCTTCAGCAAGGCTTCTCAGCTCATTCGTAGAGAGCTGAGCGATCACCTGCTCGACTTGGAGAAATGGGGATTTTTATTCCTCTTCTCATGGAAAGAGCTCTCGAATCTTCTCCCCGGACTCAGATAGAAGCTCTCCTTTCCACTCAGATACATTGCGCGCTTCTGAAGAAAAATTAGCTCCTATGATCACTATGTGCTTGCCTTTATGGATATAGGGCTTGAAGTATTGCTTTTCATGGATTTGCTTTAGAGCTTTATCAGCAGAGCTGTTGAGCTTGAGCTCAAGGATATACGTTGTTTTAGGAACTTCTAATATCACATCAATACGCCCTGTATTTGTCGACCTTTCTGATAAAGGGGTAAAACCCATCCCATATAGCATTGACAGGAGCATTGCTTGATATGTTCGCTCTTTTGCATCAACAAAGACTTGATACGCAAAGCTAGAAAGGCCCATTTCTATCTGATTAAAGAGAAGGCTGGGCTGATGCTTTTCTAGCGCTTCTACGCACTCCCTAGAGGATCTTAGTTTAGTGATTGGGGCAAAATTTTTGACGAGAGAGTTGATAAATGCGGATCTCACCTCTTCATTGGGAAGACCTAAAAGATAGCGGTTCGAGATCGAATTATAGCCTTTGATCGTGAAGTAGCCTGTTTGGTACATCAAGGCTTCTAAGTTTATTTGCTCTAAAGAGCTAATGTCCATTAGCTCGTCTTCTGTAGCTGTTGTTCCATCTAGTGAAACCATCGACTCTAGATGGTTTTTGAGTTGATGAATTAGAAATGAAGGAGTCCCGGTGCTATACCAATAAGTTTTAGGCTTCTTGATTTGCATAAATTTAAGCGTTGAGAACGGGTTATAAACACAGGTCTTTCCTTCAGAAAATCGATAACCGTTGTACCAGTTTCGAACTTCATCTATAACTTTTTCTTCTGATACTGGATTCCCCTGTTGACTCCTTTCCTGAGTAATTTTTTGAATGTGATCCCGAAAATTGACTCTTAACTCTTCTTCGGTATACCCCATCATCCCAGCATATTTGGGTTCCATCGTGATGTCATTTAAGTTATTAATAGCAGAAAAAAGTGAAACGCGAGAGAATTTGCTGATCCCTGTTATAAATGTGAACTTTAAATATTTATCTAAACTTTTAATTGTTCCAAAAAAATCTCTTAACAGATCTCTATTCTGCTTTGTAATTTCAACTGATTGTAGATTATTGATAATTGGTTGATCATACTCATCTATCAAAATAACAACTTGGTTTTTCTTAGAAAGCTGCATCACCAGTCTTTTTAGTTGAGATTGGCTAGAGGCACCAGTGATAGATATACCATAAGCTGTGGCAATGTCTTCGAGGGCTTCTTTTAGTCCGGTTTCTAGCTGTTCGGGTGAGGTATTCAGAATTTGAGCAAAGTCAAAATATAAAACCGGATACTCCTGCCAGTCATAGTCGCTATTGTAGATATAGCATTCTTTAAATAGCTCCTTGTTTCCTTTGAAAATCTCTTCTAACGTATTCAGGAACAAAGATTTTCCAAACCTTCTGGGGCGGGAGATAAAATAATGTGGTGAGCCCTCGTCTAACAGCTCTTTAATGAAGCCTGTTTTATCCATATAAACATAATCTCTATCGGCGAGAATTTTGCTTATGCTTTGGATTCCAAGGGGTAATTTTTTCATTTGGATCGGACTTCTAAGTTAAGCTTTCTTCGTCCCATTTTAGCTCATCTACCCAAACAAAATCAAGAATTGGTTTTTGCCTGCGCCAGCATCCCCATCTTTAACCCCCTCTGCATTGCCCCTATCTCCCCGATAGAGGACTGCTTCGAGGGAGCTAAACCTGGAGCGCCGGCTTTAGAAAATTCCCAATTCTTGAACTTGTTTGGGTATAATAATAAAGTTTTCAAGGCCTTGTTCACCTTTTCACACACTTTTTCCTGAACAACAAATCCCTTCTTAGTTGGATGAAAGATACGTCGGGGGCGGGGCCCCCCGCTGCCCCCTTGAGCTTCAATCTG